>JBOFTL010001115.1:0-3681 GCA_051652045.1 Microcoleus sp.
CCTATGAATTCACATCCCGCGAAATCAAACAACCCTCATTCCGCATGGATGGCTTATTTCTCCCCAACAACAAAGAAGCAGAACAACCATTTTACTTAGCCGAAGTTCCATTGCAACCAGATCCCGAAATGAAAACAGATACGATTTTCTACAGCTTATTTCAAGAATTCCCCAGCTTCTTCTTTGAACTAATAGATCGCCCTCCAGACGAAGCCACCACCTACGAATGCACATCTCGTGAAATCAAACAACTTGCATTCCGCATCGATGGCTTATTTCTGCCAAACACCGAACCACCAGACACACCATTTTACTTAGCTGAAGTTCAATTTCAACCCGATCCTGATTTGTACGCTCGCATCTTTAGCGAACTGTTTCTCTACGTGCGGCAATACAAACCCCTCAATCCTTGGCGGGTAGTTGTTATCTATCCCAGCCGCCGCATCGAACGCGAAGAGACGCTGCAATTTCAGGAATTGTTAAGCAGCCAGCGAGTGATAAGGATTTACCTCGATGAATTGCCCGAAGCAGCGGCCGATCGCTCCTTGGGAGTCAATATTGTTAAACTGGTAATCGAGCCAGAAGAGACAGCAGCAGAAACAGCCAGACAGTCGATCGCTTTGGCACGGCAACAGTTGTCCGATCCGATCGTGCTGCGCGATTTAATTAACCTCATCGAAACAATTATTGTCTACAAACTCCCCCAAAAAAGCCGCGAGGAAATTGCCACCATGTTGAATTTAAGCGAACTGAGAAACACTCGATTTTACCAGGAAGTCAAGCAAGAAGGTTTGGAAGAAGGACTCCAACAAGGTAAGCAGGAAGGTAAGCAGGAAGGTGAGCGACAGGCAAAATTACAAGCGATTCGTCGGATGCTAGCGTTTGGCATGAATTTAGAGACGATCGCCCAATTATTAGATTTGTCGGTCGAGTTTGTGCGGCAAACACTTAACAAAATCCAACGCGAATCGATATCAATTCCCGAACAAAATATCGACTCGTTTATCGAACTATTAACTCAGCAGCGAAATCTCTTCTCGGCAGAACAATTAACTGAACTATCGCAGTTAATTGAACCTTTACCTGACGAGAGCAATGTGCTTTCCGAAGCAATTACAACTTGGTGTGAAAATAATCCTGCAATTGGAGAAGCTCGATCGCAACTTCTTGAACCTTTAGGGCAGAATAGTAAAGCATCAGAAACACCAACCGCAAGTTCAGAAAGTAGCGAAGATCGAACGGGCGATCGGCTTAACAAACAAGCTCTCAAAAATGCCATTTTATTGTAGTATGTTAGTGCGAGCGTCCTCTCTCGCTGTTACTTCGATAAATCGCTCGCTGTTACTTCGATAAATAGGGGAATGCAATTTTTCAGACCTAATACCAAATCCGGGTATAATATCCCCTCTATTGTCATTGCGAGCTTTCGCGAAGCAATCTCAAAGACTCTGCCAGTTACAGACGATTTATCATGGGGTTAGCCATCCCCATGATAAATACTTCGTTTGGATACCGAATCTTAGCGATTGGCAACACTATCGTTTCGCTTCGCGACATGAAACGCAATGACAATAACGATGGTATTGAGCCCAGATTTGGTATAATATTAAAGGGCATCTCTGTATGCTTTGGGTGTAGTTTGAGTATGCTGGCGAAACACTTTGGTGAAATGACTCTGACTCGCAAAACCAACTTCGTGACAGATTTCTACGATTGTCAACTGTTGGCATTGCAGTAACTGCTTGGCTTTCTCAATCCGGCATTGCATCACGTAATGATGGGGTGTAATTCCTGTAGATTGCTTGAACAAACTAGCAAAATAATTAGGACTCATGCGTGCTGCTGCGGCAATTTCAGCTAGCGTCAAATTTCGATCTAAATGTTCGTTAATATAGCTTACTGCCTGTCTTAACTGATAGTTGGGCAAGCCGCCCGTACAGTTTTTAATCTTTTGTGGGTGGGAACAATATCGCCTCAGCAAATGCGCTGCTAGTGCGACAGCCATCGATTCAGCGTAAAGTCGGCTGTCAGCAGCCCCAATTTCTAATTCTGTTTTTAAAGCCAGTCCCATATGTTCGATTAAGGGATCGCGGATTTGCAACTGCGGTACCAGCTCGATTTTATCCGCCCAGTCGCCAGCAGCTCGATCGAAAGTTGCAGTTTCCAGAAATAGTTCGAGTAGCGGAACTTCGCGATCGACTTGAGTTTTTGGTAAGGATTGAGTTGCTGGTAAAATAGCAATATCTCCCTTGGCGTAATCTACGTGCTGCCAGCGTCCGTCAAGGAGATAGGTAGCGCGAAAATTATCGAGCGGAATCAGGATAAAATGCTGAGACAAATAAGTTTCAGGCATTTCATCAGCGGGTTCTAGCTCGTAGATGAGATTCACGCCCTCCCATTGAGCTTCAAAACTTGATAGAAGGTGCAAGTGTACGGGAGGTTCGTTGCTGGACACAGTTGCTAAGTAGAAGGAAGAAGGAAGAAGGAAGAGGGAAGAAGGAAGAACCTACAGACAGCAAGCGAGCTCGCGACTGGGATCTTACGTTTAATTAGGTGAACTTACTTAGGAGCGATCGATGGATAATTGATAATTGACACTAAGAATTGCTATACTCAGTCACATTTAGCGCGACACAAGGTCACTCCTAGCTTGACTGAAGTTAGCGCCCGTATAACCGGTAGTCAACCACATAATAGCTCTCGCCCCATCGCGAATTGATTTTTGCAGCGGTTCGGGTTCTCTACCCGAAGGAACTGCGACAGGTTTAAAACTAATTCCCCGACTTCCGAGGACGATTTCGCCGATAATTCGGGCTCGCCTCATGTGGTCGTCGGAAGTAATTAAATATACGCTATCAATTCCCCGATCGCGCAATTCATCTACTAGGGTAGTAAAGTTGGTCACTGTATCCACAGCCCGGTAGTCTAAATGCACTCGATCGCGATCGATTCCAGCTTCGGCAAACACCCATTCTGCGAACTCCGGATTGGTTCCAGAAGACACCCAAATCGGCAAACTAGGGTGTTGCCGAGCAAATTTTGCCGCAAACACCTCTCGTTCGATCGCCCCGCCCAGAACTAGCATAGCTTCGGGTTTTTGGAATACGCTCTTTAGCTGGTAATAACTAAACCAGAACACCGCGAAAAGTATTACCGCCACACGCAAATTGCGGGAAATTCTCCAAGCTCTATAACGCCATCTTTTGTTTAAACTGATTCTCAACCACATCTAAAACCTATAACAACTTTTGTAGCTGACAAAGGAACCATAACAAAAAATACCGCAGGTAAAGCCCTCTAACAGGAATTAAAATAAAAAATTCCACAGCGGTAGCGGTTATAGTTGACAAACAAAACATCAGGATAAAATTTAAGTTTTATCCTGATGTTTTCCACAGTCCTCAAGTGTTGAACGGGACTGGCCGGATTCGAACCGGCGACCTAGCGCTTCAGATTTGTGTGAGTTTCCCCACTCTCCGGACTATTCCTTCACCGTAGGCTTGCAGCCGTTAGGTGGCGGCCGTATGTTTAGAAAGTTTTACACTAAAAGTTTTGCACTAACGGTATTTACTTCCTAAAGCCAGTCTCTGCACCTTCTCTACCAAAAATTTTGGTGAAAACTCTGGTAGAGCTTGGCTCAAGATTACCATATCTGCTGCCAGACTTAGGCTTCCTTGAGTT
>JBOFTL010001116.1:0-5099 GCA_051652045.1 Microcoleus sp.
ACCTTCAGCTAGATCGCGAGCAACGGTGTTGAGTCGCATGACGGGAGCGGCAATCCATTGAGCAGTCAAAATACCGATAATAATCGCAATAATTAATGCTATAACAGTCAAGAAAATAGTCGTGCGAGTATTGGCATCAATCTGTGCTGTGAAGTAGGATTCAGGAACAATAAAGACAATCAGCCAATCTAATTCAAACTTGTTTTTGAGTGAGGTAACATAAAGGAATTGTTCTTTGCCATTGAGACTAAATTTAAACTGTTGACTGTCTTGAATTTTATTTTGCTCGTTTAATAGATTTGATAAATACCTCGCTGCTGCTTTGATAGAAGTATCATCGCTATTTATAGCTTGAATCCGTTCAAAATTATTGCCTTTATTTACGTAAACTGGAGTAGAAGTTGATGTGCTCACAAGCTCGCCGGAGTGTTCCATGATGAAAACTTTACCTATCTTACTTATTTCCCTATCACCTATTTTTAACTTTCCTAGAAAATCATTGATATAACTCAGAAAAAAAGAACTGCTTACAACGCCTTCAAGCTGTCTAGATTTGTTGTAATAAGGTTGTACTGCACTGATAATCAAAGTTTCACCAAATACATCAGAAAATATTGGTGTCCAAACCTGCTTTCCAGCTTGGATTGCCGCCTGATACCAGGGTCTTTTACGCGGATCGAAATTTGGAACAGATGCCTTCACCTCAAGTTCGTTTTTGCTATTTCTCGTATAGTCAACCTGGGCATAATTCGTAGTAGCATCACTATACTTTAATCGCACTTCATCTAGCCCATTGTCGCCTTTAAACCGCCTAATTCCATAAGTTTCGCCTTGGGCTGTACCAAATACCATCAATGTTAAATAGGGAAAGGCTGGGAATTGTTTGAGAAAATATTCCTCGCGTTTGGCAACATTTTTGATGTCTAACGCGCCAGTATCTAAGGCATTGGCATTCAGTTGATTGCTTAATTTAGGCACAGATAAATATACATCAAGGCGCTCTTTAACTCGCTGACTCACCTCGCTCATTAATCCTTCGGCAAGTTGATTAACTGCCTGTTGTCCGTTTCTATAGGAAAGATATCCCACCATTCCCACTGTCACCACAATTTGCAACACAAAGGGTACTGTCAAGATAGTTCGCAACGAGACTTTACGAATTGATTTGGTAATCTGATAGTTGAGTTGTTTGATTAACACGATCGTATAAACCTTTGTGAATAATTAGTTCGCGCTCAGGCGAACAAGGAACTCAGACAGGCTGAAACTTGTACGGAACGACTTTTGGTTACCTTGCTGGCAACACTTTTAAGCACGAACTACCGAACTCTACCAATATTATATACCCTGACAAAACTATTTCTGCGAATTTTACACTATAGTTATAACTCCCCCATACCAATTTTATTCGGCAATTAACGCCAACACTTTATCGTACTCAAAGCTATCGATACAACCCTCGATCGCATTGGCAAGAGAGACATTTTGAGTGCGAATTTGCTCTACAATCGTAGCAATTAATTCCAGATCCCCTTGAGGAATTGCCTGTTGCAAATTAGCCACCCATTCGACAGGTAAGGCTGCGAAAGCCGCCGCCGTCAGTATATTTGCCTCTTCCTCTAAAGAGATCGTTCCATCACTTCGATCGGAATCTTCGTAAACGTAACGCACCCCAATATGTTTGCTCATACTATCAAAAATGTCTGCTTCCCGGAACGGTTTCCGCATGAAATCATTGCAACCTGCAGACAATACCGTATTCCTTTCTTCCTCTAAAGAACTGGCAGTCAAAGCAATAATTGCGGTCGCTTGCCCTTTCGTAGTAGATTTAATCTGTTTGGTTGCTTCGTAACCGTCCATCACAGGCATCCGCATATCCATCCAAATTAAGTGCGGTTCAAAAGTATCCCAAACTTCGATCGCCTCCTGACCGTTGCTGGCTTCTGCTAGTTCAAATCCGAGGGGATTTAACAGTTTTACTAACAGTTTGCGGTTGATTGGTTGGTCGTCCACAATTAAAATCCGATAGCGAGGTTGGTGAGGTTCTAAAGCAATAACTCTGCGCGCTGTTTGTTTGGTTTCGATGTCTTTGACATTAACGATCTTGGCATGAATATCAAATTTAAAAGTAGTGCCGGTTCCCGCTTGGGAACTTACAGTCATTTCACCGCCCATTAACTCCACGAATTTGCGGCTTATAGGCAATCCTAAACCTGTCCCTTCTTGCGATTCTTTGCCTGTTTTCGTTTGCACGAAGGCTTCAAAAAGGCTATCTAATTCTTCCGGGGCTATGCCTGCACCAGTATCAGAAATCTCAAAAATTAGTTGGCAATTGGCAGTTTCATCCCCATTACCGACTCCCACTCTGACGGAAACACCGCCTTCAGGAGTAAATTTGAGTGCGTTATTGAGCAGGTTAATACAGATTTGACGCAACTTTACTTCATCGGTTCGCACGTAGCGAGGAACTTCAGGAGTGCGATCGAAAATCAACTGCAATTTTTTCTCTTCTGCTTTGAGTTGGAACATATCTTCCAAGTCATCCAGCAGGCGATATAAGTCGAAGTTTTTTTCGTTAATAGTTGTTTGCCCTGCTTCTATTTTGGATAAATCTAATACTTGGTTAATTAGGGTAAGTAAGTGTTCTCCGCTGCGGATAATAATGCCGACATTTTCTTGGTTTTCCGGTGATAAGGTGCGGCTGCGATTCATGAGTTGAGAAAAGCCGAGAATGGCATTCAGCGGACTGCGCAATTCGTGGCTCATGTTGGCGAGAAATGTGCTTTTAGTTTCGTTGGCAACTTCTGCTTTTTGTTTGGCTGTGACTAATTCGGCTGTACGTTGTTCTACTTTGGTTTCTAGGGTGCGGTTGGCTTCAGCTAAATTGTTATAAAGTCGCGCATTTTCGATCGAGATGGCGGCCGAAGAAGATAGGAATTTTAAGACTTCCAATCGATCGGAGGTAAATGCTCCTACGGTGAGATTGTTCTCCAGATAGATCGTGCCGCCAAGTTTACTTTGATTCAGCAGAGGTACGCATAAAATTGATTTGGTTTGATGTTGTTTGATGTAGGGATCGTTGGTAAAGTTTCCTTCACGGGCGGCATCGTTTAAAACTACGGTTTCTTTGGTGCGGACAACATAATTAATAATTGCGGCGGGCAGGCGGTTTTCAATTGGGATTGACTGCAATACAGTGATGTTATCTGAATCTATCTCACCTTCCGCTTCGATCGCCCGAGTACCTGCTGTTTCTAAAATTAGAAAGCCTGTTTGTGCCCCGGCATTTGCGATCAAAATCTTCATCAAAGAAGTGAGTAATTTATCGAGTACAATTTCGCCGGAAATGGCTTGAGAGGCTTTGAGGGCGGAGGCTAAATCCAAAGCTTCACCTGACTGACTGCCAGTTGTGGTACTGGTAGTTGCCACGATCGTAGCTGTGATGCTCTTCGTTGGGGAAGATGATTTCGTCAGTAACTGCGGGTATTTTTTCTCCAAATCTTCCACCTTGCGTTTAGCGCCCCAGCGTTGGTAGCCATAGCGGGCTTCATTCATGTAGACTTTAGCAATCTTCTCTTTGCCTTTACCTAACCAGAACTTAGCTGCCAATTCGTTGGCTAAAGCTTCATTCTGCAAAAATTTATTTTCTCGTGCTGATTCGATCGCTTCGTCGTACAAATCCTGCGCTTCCAGAGTATTGCCTGTAATTCGCGCTAACTCAGCTTCGATTAGCAGGCGTTGATGAAGGTAGGTACTCGGACAATGTTTACTCCAGAGTTTGAATTTCTCAAGATTCGATTTAACTTTCTCTACGTACTGTGCCTGTTTTTCAACACCAGCACAGTCATACCCAAATGATAAGGCCAGACATTGGTGAAAATGGAAAGCCGGATTAGCAAAAATCCCCGCTGCACCTATCAAATATTGTTCGGCAGAGTTAGCATAGTCGATCGCTTTCTCAGCATCTGAATACCAGTTGGCTAAAGACAATTTACAGGCTAATTCTAAAAATAACGTCAATAAATCATTTTTTTCAAGGCAAGAATTAACTATTTCCTTGGCATTCGGCCATAAGGATTCATCAAAAACACTCCAATCCTCAACAGGTTCAACCAAATTGTAAATACTCGCTTTAATCGCATAATAATATTGCACCATGTTTGGATCTACTTTTTTCAATCCGGGTGTAATCTTATCAATTTTATCTGATAACTCTTTTAACGAATCCGTCCCCCAGAAACACATAAATAAATAATTGATCGCACAATATCCCGCCCATTGATAGGCACCGTTCTCGACACCGCTATAATAACCTCTCATTAAATGCTCTCTAGAGCGATCGAGATGTTCAGTGTAATGGGAAACAAATCCTCCCCACATATTCAAAATCAATGCTTCATAAGGCTTAACTTGATACTTGTCATCGTTTAATCTCAAGGCTAAACTTCCAAATTTATGGGCGCTTTCAAAATCTTGCGCTACAAAGGCAAGTGTTAGAGAAGAATAATATACATACCCAACTGAAGAGTGAGGATTGTTCCCATAGGTGAGCGATAGCTCAATCATTTTTATGCCTATTATGAGCATCAATCTAGACCCTAAAAAGTAAGCTGGAGGTGCAGATTCTCTGAGAAGTACCATAGCCGCAAGTTTTTCCGGGTCTTGCATTTCAGGAAGGTCTATAAGAGTTTCAATTTCCCTGGCAGCGATTGTCTCATTAGCACGATTCACTTCGGCTATAAGTTCATCTGCTTCAGGAAAAGCTTTCAACTTAATTCCCAATAGTTCGAGTGTTTGGATTCCCAGATTTAAGGAGGACTCCAAATCATTTTTCATTCGATATAACGTCACTTTATATTCATTGACTTTACACCGATCCAATAAATTATCGATATGCTCTAGGGCTTCATCAAAAGTTGATAAAGCTTCGTCCCAGCTAGCAGTTAAATATTCTATTTCACCTTTCTCAAGGTGATATGATAATGTCAGTTGATAGTCTTCCTCCCAGCTATTATGGGGTAAAAGTTTAATTCCGTTTGTTATATATACTAATGCGGGTTGATAGGCGGTCGAGAATTTAGCTTTTCTGCCAGCGATGA
>JBOFTL010001117.1:0-5583 GCA_051652045.1 Microcoleus sp.
GAGAACTAGCTACGCATTCTCTGGTAGGTCTTTAACTCTTGCCTTAAACGTAGTGATTTTATACACTTAGACTGGTCAACTAGGCTCTTTCAAGCCCCCACTATATCGGTACTCCGATTAGTGGTGGGTGGTTGACATCGAGAAAAGCCCTCCCAGAATGACGGGGTTTTCCACCCAATTTTTTGATAAGAATTTGGGGAAAGTGTCCGGTTTGGTCTGGGGACAGATTGATGCCACCGGCGAATATCGGTGATATCCTATCATAATTATTACAATTGAGCCCGATCGGCACCTAAATCAAGCACCGTTAACATCACGCTTATGTCTGACTCTCCAACCTCTCAAACTACCCCCCAAACCCCACCCGATGCTGCTGCTGGCGATAGCCGCAGTGCTAAAACCAGGCAAATGCTGGGCATGAAAGGGGCTGCGGCTGGGGAAACTTCGATCTGGAAGATTCGCTTGCAACTGATGAAGCCGATTACCTGGATTCCCCTAATTTGGGGGGTAGTGTGCGGGGCGGCTTCTTCGGGAAACTATACTTGGAATTTCGAGAATTTTGCGATCGCGGCAGCTTGTATGTTGATGTCGGGGCCGCTGCTGGCAGGCTACACTCAAACATTGAACGATTTTTACGATCGCGAAATTGATGCCATTAACGAACCTTACCGCCCGATTCCCTCGGGGATTATCTCAATACCCCAAGTTGTAACGCAAATTTTGGTATTATTAGCCGCAGGCATCGCGGTAGCTTGTGCTTTAGACTTGTGGGCGGGTCACCAATTCCCGACGATGACTGTCTTGACTCTCGGCGGCGCATTTTTAGCTTATATCTACTCCGCGCCACCCCTGAAACTCAAGCAAAACGGTTGGTTGGGAAATTACGCCCTGGGTGCGAGTTACATCGCTCTGCCTTGGTGGGCCGGTCAGGCTTTGTTTGGCGAATTGGATGCTACTATTGTAGTTCTCACTTTGTTTTACAGTTTGGCAGGGCTGGGAATCGCGATCGTTAACGATTTTAAAAGTGTCGAGGGCGATCGCCAATTGGGGTTAAAATCTTTGCCAGTCATGTTTGGGGTGACGACTGCTGCTTGGATTTGCGTACTAGCGATCGATATTTTTCAAGCCGGGATTGCAGCCTACCTAGTTAGCATCCACCAAAATCTATATGCTGTCATCCTCATGCTGCTGATAATTCCCCAAATCGTTTTTCAGGATATGTATTTTTTGCGCAATCCTTTGGAAAATGATGTTAAATATCAAGCAAGCGCTCAACCTTTCCTGGTCTTGGGTATGCTGGTAGCAGCCTTAGCACTCGGTCATGCTAGTTGAATTGTAGGGTGCCAGGTCAAACTAAAATGACCTGGAAGACTAATTTAAGTTTGACCTTTTTTATCGATCGAGAGTGTCCGCCCGAAATTTTTGAGTTGGAAAATTTTTAATTCAAAATAAGCAATTCAAAGTTGTGTTGACAATTAACAATTGACAATCTATCTCGTTAATAAGTTCGCAATTTTGAGTTTTGAATTAAATAACTGTCGGTCTAATAAAGATAGCTTCCAACTCAAAAAAAATACCAAAATCCGCACATTTTTAACTGATTAAAAATGTTGAATTAAAAATTAGAGAAATTGCACTCGTAATTTTTAATAGTAATTGATGAGGTTTGAAGGTTTAAACGTGGCAGAATTTTTCTCAAATATCAAAGATACGTTCAGTAAAGTCACTGGCACAGCAGGCGGTAATTCAGAGGAAAAATCGCCCGATGCTAGCAACGGCACCGGATTAAATTTGCCGGAATCTGTTGGCAGTTCGGAGGTAGTAGTATCTGCAATGACAGACAAAGAGCGATCGGAGTATGTGGTAGGAGAACCTTCAGATCCAGCTATGTCGGATTTGGAACTAGAGTGGGAAAATCAAAATTATCAAACAATCAATCGCAGGTGGGAAGGATTGAGGCAGTTAATTATTTGGCTTGAAATAGAGCCTCAAGTTAACAGCTTGCAATCAAAAGTCAAAGAAGTGTTGCAGCCCGGTTTAAATCGATTGAGGTCTAAATCTGCAAAGTCGGGTAAGAGTCAAGAAGGGGAAATTAGCGAATCTCAGGAAATTAGTGTCGCGGTACGGGAAATTAGCAAACCTCACAAAAGCAGTCGCGTACAGGAAAGCGTATCTGAGGAAATTACCGCTTTAGGGGAACTTAGCGAACTTCAGAACATCAGTCCCGCAGTACGGGAAATTAGCGAACCTCAGAAAATTAATAAACCGCAGAATAAGAGAAAGAAATTAGTTTCCCGCCGCCCGAGATTTTGGGTAGGTATGGGTTTTCTGACTATTGGAGGCGGTGCTTTAGCATACGGTTTGTGGATTTTGTATGTGTTAGAAAAAGGTTTGCCGGATGTCAACGATATGACGGCATTTAATCGCAATGGTACGCTGACAATTAAGGCGGCAGATAATACGATTTTGTTGCAGTCTGGGCCTGCAACTAGAGACAAATTGAAACTTCAAGAAATCCCCGACTTGTTAGTTAAAGCTTTTATTGCTATAGAAGATCGGCGCTTTTACGAACATCGCGGGGTGGATTTTCAAGGTATCGTGCGATCGGTGGTTTCTAATGTACTGGCTAGGGATTTGGTGCAGGGTGGCAGTACAATCACCCAACAATTAGCTCGGGTAGTGTTTCTGAATCAGGAAAGAAGCGTGCGCCGGAAACTTCGCGAGGCTCTTTTGGCTCAGAAAATCGAGCGGGAATTGAAAAAAGAACAAATTTTAGAACGCTATTTGAATCTAGTTTATTTGGGTTCTGATGCTTACGGTGTGGCCGATGCGGCTTGGGTTTTCTTTAGCAAAAAAGTCAATGAATTGACTTTGGCAGAAATGGCAACTTTAGCGGGTTTGCCACCAGCACCGAGCGAATATTCGCCTTTAGTTAATCCCGATATTGCCAAGCAACGGCGCAATATCGTGTTGCAACAAATGTTGGAAGCTAAGGTAATTACGGAGGCTCAAGCGAAACAGGCGATTGAGGAACCGATAAAAGTGAAGCCGAGTTCGCCGAAGCGCTTTCAGGTGGTGGCTCCTTATTATGCTAGTTTTATTAGAAAGGAACTGCCTCGCTATGTTTCTAAAGATGCTTTGGAATTGGGTGGTTTGACCGTTGAGACGACTGTCGATTTGAAGTGGCAAAAAATCGCAGAACAGGTGATTAAAGATGCGATCGAAGTTGACGGGCGGCGTCAGGGTTTTGAACAGGCTGCTTTGGTTTCGATCGACACTAAAACCGGTCAAGTTAAAGCATTGGTAGGTGGCGGAAGTTATAAAGAAAGTCAATTCAACCGCGCTACTCAAGCTTTGCGACAACCAGGATCGACGTTTAAGGGCTTGGTTTATGCAGCGGCGATCGCGGCGGGTTTTTCGCCTTACGATAGCTATGAAGATGAGCCGATTATTATCGACGGCTACCAACCGAATAATTATGGCAAAAAATTCAGCGGCTGGCGATCGATGTCTGATGCTTTGACGAGTTCGGTCAATGTCGTAGCTGTAAAAGTGTTAATGGATGTCGGCTTTGAACCTGCAATGAAGTTAGCCAAGGATATGGGAATTAAGTCTAAATTAAGTCCGATTTATTCCCTGGCTTTGGGTTCTTCTGAGGTGAATTTGCTGGAGTTAACTAATGCTTACGGCACTTTAGCAGCGCAAGGTAATTTTATTGAAGCCCACGGAATTAGTCGGGTGATCGATCAGCGGGGAAATGTCATTTATCAAGCTGATTTTAAACCGAAACGGGTTTTGGATAAAGATAGTGCTGCGATTACTACTTGGATGTTGGAGGGTGTAGTGCAACAAGGTACGGGTAGCCCTGCTGCTTTGTCCGATCGTGCTGTGGCTGGCAAAACGGGTACTTCGGAAAAAGTGCGGGATTTGTGGTTTATCGGTTACATTCCGCAGGTTGTAACTGGGGTTTGGCTGGGTAATGATGATAATTATCCTACGGGGGGAACTAGCGGTACTGCTGCTTACAATTGGCGCGATTTTATGAGCAAAATTACTAAGGGAATGCCTGTTGAAGAGTTTCCGAAATTGCCTCAGTTGGACGGCCGTAAAGGCAGTATTAAGGCAAAATCAGTGAAGCCTAACGAGATTATTCGGGGGATGATCGTGAATGAAGATGGAGCGATCGTGCCTTACAATCCGAATCCCGAACCCAAACATCAAGCACCTGCTTATCAAGAACCAACTTATCAAGAACCAGCTTATCAAGAGCCTGCTTATCAAGAGCCTGCCTATGAAGAACCGGCTTATCAAGAACCCGCTCATTATGAAGAACCGGCACAATAGGATTTGGGATTTTTCACCGCTAATGAAAGCTAGATTAACGCAGATTAATTTGGGGCTGGAGTTTAGACTAAGACAGAACTAAGAGAGGTATTCAAGACAAGATTACTGTAAATTGAATGCACTAAAATTTTGCTGGTGATGCAAAATCCTGGAGACTTGATGACAAAACAAGCAGCCATCAAACCCCCAGGATTTCAACTTTTCCCCGTTTTAAGAGGTTTAAATTACGGTGGCGTGAATTTACTCAGCAGTAGCCAATTCTGTACTGCCGGCACCCCGCTTCCGCGTCAAAGTATTGAACAGCATTTGACCGACTGCTTTAATCAAATTGCCTTCTAATTCCATAAACATTTTCATGTTCATGCCAAAAGCTGCGTTAGCTTCATCAACAATTTTGTCTGCCATAGCTTCGTCGATCGGCAGTTCGTTCATTGCCTGACGGTAGGTATTTTTAAAGGCTTTTTCATCGGGAATATCTGCAAATTCGTAGAAAGCAGAACCTTCTCCCTCGGTAAGATTCATCCCCCGTTGCGCAATTCCTTTAAGAATTTGTCCCCCGGACAAATCGCCCAAATAACGAGTGTAAGATTGAGCTACTAGCAGTTCTGGTTGAGTTGCCGATACTTCGCGAATCCGCTGTACGTATGCTTTCGCAGCCGGTGATGGCGCTACTTCTTCCCGCCAGTTCTGCCCGTAATAGTAATACAAATCTTGCTCTAAACTTTGCTTCCGATTCAGTTCGGGAAAGTAAATTTTTGAAAGCACCGGATGTTCGCGGTGTTTTTCCATTTCTTCTTCCATTGCCGAGTAGACAAAGTAGAGGTTTGCTACTAATTTCCGGTAAGAAGTCTTTTCTACAACGCCTTTTAAAAAGCATTTGACAAAACCGACATTTTCTGCCATCGTGTGGGATTTTTTGGTTCCCTCGCGCAATTTGGTCGCTAAGTTGATGCTCATGTTATGCTGTTTAACCTTA
This sequence comes from Microcoleus sp., assembly GCA_051652045.1. Lineage (GTDB taxonomy): Bacteria > Cyanobacteriota > Cyanobacteriia > Cyanobacteriales > Microcoleaceae > Microcoleus. The sequence continues at coordinate 5,321 of JBOFTL010001117.1, forward strand.
TATTTTCGTGCCTTCTATTTTTGCGATGTCGATCGACTCGCCAAAAATCTAAAAATCACCTAATTGTTTAGATTAGACGCATTTGCTGAGAAATTGTATTAATTTTTATAACAAAGAACGAAGGAAGAAGTGGTAGCGGATGTGGTAGCGGATGTAGCGGATGTTGTAGCGGATGTAGCGGATGAGTATTTAGTGTGTGTCAAAGCTTGAGGCGAAAGGGAAGAGGGAAGAGGGGGAAAGAGGGAGATTGGGAGAGGGGGAGA
>JBOFTL010001118.1:0-7344 GCA_051652045.1 Microcoleus sp.
AACCGGGTTTTTGCGACAATACTGTGTTGAAGGCGACAGATTAAGCAAAAACCCGGTTTCTTTTGTAGGAGTGTGTAAATCGAGATTGATTTAGGTGAAAAGGTCGATTTGGAAACCTAGAAACCGGGTTTTTGCGACAATACTGCGTCGAAGAAGATAGACGATGTGCAAGCTAAAATAGAGCCGTTGTTATTGTGAAAACATGAAGTTTACTGGGGTGCATATAGCAAGTCTAAATGAGTCATGCAATTCGAGCGATTTTCAAAAATACCAACGATCTCGCGTTCGAGTAATCGGCATTGCATTCGAGCGATTTTACCCGATCGGGTAACAATATTAACTTATTGCATAAATGATTTAGACGCGCTATATATCCCCTGAAGCGAAGTTAGCTAAATTAGCTAAAGTTTTTTCAAATATTTGAAGCTAAACTTAGGAATGAGAATTAAATAACTTGCATTTTTTGTAGGTTGGGACCAGGAACGAAACCCAACGCCACCCTCGAACGTTGGGCCCCGCGTTGCGGAGGGTTCATGCTTCAACCCAACCTACGAAGTTATTTAATCCACGATCCTTAAGACAAAAGACAGCCGCGTTTGGGAATTCAACATGGTACAAACTCCATCTAAACCCTTAACTCTAGACGAGTTTCTCCAGCAACCTGAAACGAAACCTGCTAGCGAGTACATCGACGGTCAAATTATTCAAAAGCCTATGCCTCAAGGAGAACACAGTGCAATTCAAACTGAACTGCCCCCAACTATTAATGCGGTTGTGAAACCTCAGCGCATTGCTAGAGCATTTACTGAGTTACGCTGTACCTTTGGGGGTCGATCGATACGATGTTGTTAAAAAAAGCGATGGTTGCTACTGTATTGCTGTCGAACTATTTCGCCGCTGGGTTGAGGTGTCTTTGGGAGGGAATAGGTAGTTGTTTGTTTTCTCGATAATTTGGCATTATTTCCTTAACGAATACTTACAAGTGCTTAGTTTAGTGGCGACGCGATCGAGCGCACTCTGAATTTTTCAGCTAAAATCAAAAGAGCATATTTCTAGAAAAATAGCCAACCTAATCTTTACCTATGAGCATCACCCTCACCCCCGAACAAGAACAACTAATACTAGCCCAACTCGCTACCGGGCGCTATACCAACGTTAATGAAATCATTTCTGACGCGCTACAACTGTTGGAAAAACGAGATCGATACAATCGCTGGGTAGAAGAAGTTTGCGCCAAAATCGACACAGCCGCCACACAACTCGATCGCGGTGAAGGAGTTGATGGTGAAACCGCGATCGCTCAAATCCGAGCCAAATTTCACAAAGCTCGATCGGTATAATAGCCAATGAGCAAATATATTATCTCACCCGAAGCGATTCGCGACCTTGACGAAATCGCAGATTATTTCGTCGTACGCAACGTTGAAGCAGGCGAACTATTCCTCGATGAATTCACTAGAAAATGCCGTTATTTGACACAATTTCCTCTAATGGGACGCAGTTATAGTCAACTTCGCTCCTACTTGCGCGGTATTCCTCTGCAAAACTACATCATATTTTATCGCATCGCCAACGATGGAATTGAAATTATGAGAATCATTAGAGGCGATCGGGATTTAGAAGCTTTTTTTGAAGAGAATGGAGAATAGCTTAGGAAATTCGCACTCACGTAAAGGGCGATCGAACTTCTATTATGCTATTATTCAATGATAGTGTCAGTAATTAAAAAAATGGCAACAATTACCCTTCAAATTCCCGACGAACTAGCAATGCGCCTCGATCCTCTCAAAGATGAGTTACCACAGATTTTGATGCTGGGATTGAGGGAAGTTGAAGCTAACCCTTCAAACGGATTTTCTGGACTCAGGCAGATTTTAGAATTTATAGCAAGTTTACCATCGCCACAAGAAATATTAGCCCTGCGTTTATCCGACTCTCTGCAAGCGGAAATCGATAATTTATTAGAGAAAAATCGCACAGAAGGACTCACGCCGATCGAGCAGCGTTTGTGGCAGCAATACGAATTTGTCGAACATTTAGTACGCATTGCCAAAGCTCAAGCCCTGCTAAAATTGAGCGAGGTAGCATGAGTAAAACCTACGTTTCAGCTAGCCTGCGACGAACGGTATACGATCGCGCCAATGGATGCTGCGAATATTGTTTAATCCCAGAAACACTCGCCCTCTCGTCTCATCAAGTAGACCATATCATCGCAGAAAAACATAGGGGTGAAACAATTGAAAGCAATCTGGCTTTATCTTGCTCGCTTTGTAACAAAAATAAAGGCAGCGACTTTGCCTCGATCGATCCAGAAACAGGTGAAGTGGTTCGACTTTACAATCCTAGAAAAGATTGCTGGGCAGACCATTTTCAACTTCAAACTAAAAGTGGTACGATCGAACCTTTAACTGCGATCGGTCGAGTGACTGTGGGTTTATTGCAGGTTAATCGTGTAGAATGCCTGACAGAACGCAAGCTATTGAGCAAAACCCGATCGCTAACAAAACCCGATTAATCTATCGTATAAATATTAGTCTCACGTCGATCCGATTAATGTCGATCGCAGGACAAGATATTCAAGACGGCGGAGCACTCTAGAGTATGGCGATCGCCCCTACCAATTTATCGATCTCTTCCTCAGTTGTCAAATAGTGAACGCAAGCGCGCACGCAATCAGGATTCAGAATTGTCCGCACCATAATTCCCTGCTTTTCCAACAAATTGACTAGCTTGTTGTGCGGCATTCCGTTAGTTAATTGAAACGAAACTAAACCCGCTTCCGGCGGCGAAGTTCGCAAACATTTTACGTGACTGATTTCTGACAAACTTTCCCAAAGATACTCGCTCAAACGGCAAATTTCTGCATACCTTTCCCCAACAGTTCCCCATTCATGCTGAAGTGCGATCGCACTTCGCAAACCGCCATATAAAGGATAAGCGGAAGTCGCAATTTCGTAACGTTGAGATCCGGGCTTCCATCCAATAACTCGGGCATTAGCATCAGTTACAATTCCCCGCCAACCTATAAAAGCCGGCTGCAAATTCGCCAAAGCCTCTTGACTCACGTAAAGCCCCCCCAAACCTTCTGGCCCGCACCACCATTTATGACCTGTAAAAGCATAAAAATCCACTCCCGACTCAATTAAATCCAAAGGCAAAACCCCCACAGATTGAGCTGCATCAACTAATACCCTAACCTTGTTATTTTTAGCTGGTAAACCATCTTGTCTTCCCCCTTGAATAGGAGATAAAACCTCTTGTCCTTGGTAAGGGGGGGGGAGGGGGGGTTCATAGCCTGCATGACATACTTTCACAATCTCCTTCAAAGGCAAAACTTGACCGGTATTCCACAAAATATGACTGATAACCAACAACCGAGTATTCGGCCCCAAACTATTAGCAATTACCTGAACCGGATCGCCTTCATTCAAAGTCGCTGCCAGCGGACAAACCGCAATCTCTAGCTTGAAACGGCGCTGAAGTTCCATTACACTAGCTACAATGCCGGGATGTTCGCAATCAGAAATCAGCAATCGATCGCCTGCTTGCCAGTCAATACCCCACAGCGCAATATTGCAGCCTACGGTGACATCTTCAGTCAAAGCAATAGTTTCAGGAGGGACAGCCAATTCCGAAGCCATCGCCCGCCGCGTCAGCATCGCCTCCTGAACCACCCAAGCCCCCACTTCCCCCGAAAACGGCCCCCCAAGCTGCACCCGCGTGTAAGCGCCGTAAATCGCCTCTAAAGCAGGCTCAGCGATCGGTCCTTGTCCGCCGTAGTTAAAATAAGCTTTATTGGCCAAAGCTGGGAATTGTTGCCGGTGTTTGTCCTTTGTCATTTTTTCTGGGTAATTATTGATAGCGTTAATTTTGCATAAATAATGTCGATCGTTCAAAACCTCTCTCAAAAAAGTTTTTTCCTCCTTGCTTATTTCCTATCTAGGTTTTAGGTTTTAGATGTTAGGTTTTAGGTCTTAGGATCTGGGTTGTAGAACCTGCTTCCTTCTTCCCTCTTCCCTCTTCCCTGTTGCCTGTTGCCTGTTGCCTATTCCCTATTCCCTATTCCCTATTCCCTCTTCCTTCTAATGTTAATAACTGACAAACTGCTACTTTCCTATCAACGATGCACTCTCCGAGCATTTTTAGATACTTGCGGAGACTGGAAACAACTAGATCCCCCCAGCGATTTTCTGCTGAAACTGATGTGCGACAGCGCAACATACCAACAGCAAGTTTTAGCAAGCGAAACTTACCAAAAACCATCTTATCCTAGAGGGGACTGGGCAACTGGCGCGATCGCTACATTGAGTTTAATGCAGCAAGGGGTCGATCGCATTTATCGAGGTGTTCTGATTTGGGAAGAATTCGGCAAAACCAACAGCCCCACAGCATCTATGCTAGGAATTGAGCGTCAATATTGCCCGGAAAGTGGCGAAATTCCTGAAATTCCCCTGCGTGTTTCATCCTCGGCTTTGCATTCTTCAAACATTACCTTAGTCAGCCGCCCGCATTTATTGATCAAACAGCCGGGACAATCCAAATTTGGCGATTGGAGTTATACGACTGCAGATATTTGGCTTAGCAAGCGACCGAAATTAGACTATCAAATTATAGCAGCTTTTCACGCCCAAGTATTAGCGGTTGCCCAGGGAACAATGCCGGAAAATGCTTGGTTGATGCTGCGGAAAAAAGGGCTGTGGCCGGTGAATCTTTACCAGCGAACTCCTCAGATGTTCGATATTTTAGATGATTGCATTGAGATGCTCGAAAATCGCCGGAAACCCGAGGTGTTTATTTCCCGCCAAAAGTGCAATCTTTGCGGTTGGTACAGCACTTGTCACGCGGAAGCTGAATCGATGAAACACCTTTCGCTATTGCCCGGAGTTACGGCCAGCCGTTATGCTAGATTAAAAGCTTTGGAATTGACGGATTTAGAATCTCTTGCTAATGCGAATTCTGAATTATTAGCTAGTTATCCAGAGTTTGTCGAAGGAGTGGCGCAGGATGTAGTGCGTCAAGCTCGATCGACTTTATTAAATCAGCCTTTGTTGCGGGAAGAAGCAGGAAGCAGGAAGCAGGAAGCAGGAAGCAGGGAAGCAGAAAACAGAAGGGAAGAGGAAGGAAGTGCGGCAACGGATTTCGTAACAGATAGGATCGAACAGGAATTAGGAATTAAGGAGGTAGAAGCAAGCGAAAATCAGCAAGAATCCAGCAGCGAAAAGGTAGAAGTCGATCGATTTACAAACATCGCAGAAATTACATTAATAAATAGTCGATCGATAGCTAAAATAGAGCCTGTAAATCATACAGAAAACAGACCCACTGCACCTGCCAAGCCGGCCCCAATTCTCCGCAGCAAACCAATTCCTTATTCTCAATCAGTCTTTTTACCGATCGCCCCGATCGAACTCTACTTTGATATTGAAGCTGAACCGGATTTAAACTTAGATTACCTCCACGGAGTTTTAGTTGTAGATAGGTACAAAAACACTGAAAAATTTCATGCTTTTTTGGCAGAATCAGCAGCAGAGGAAGGTGCTGCATGGCAAGATTTTTTAGAATTAATGTGGACTTATCCCATCGCTCCTATTTTTCATTTTTGCGACTACGAAGTTAAGACTTTTAAGCGGCTGGCAAAACTTTATAACACTCCGACATATTTGTGGAAACCCGTGCTGAAACGATTTGTAGATATCCACAAATATGTCACCCAAAAAGCGGTAATGCCGGTAGAAAGTTACGCGCTAAAACCAATCGCCCGGTGGCTGGGTTTTGATTGGCGGGATGCTAATGCTAACGGCGCTCAGTGCGTCTGCTGGTACGATGAATGGTTGAAGACGGGCGATCGATCGATCTTGGAGGCGATCGTCCGCTACAATGAAGATGACTGTCGCGCTACCTATGTTGTCAAAGATTGGTTGACTAATTTTTTGCTCGATCGAAAATAGTTGAGAGTTGAGAGTTGACAATTGACAATGGACAATTGACAATCGACAGTTGTCATCGTTAACTGACCATCACCCTCGAATTGGGTACGTTAGAGAGCGAAGGCTTCCAACCCTTAATATTTGAACAAATGCCAAAGATAGCAAAAGCAACTATATTTATTGCCTGTTTTTTAATAGCAGCAATTGCTGCTATTTTGATAACCCGATCCGCTCAATCTTTCGCTGTTACCAAAATAGACTCAATCGGCAGGGCAGTTTTTCCTACAGAATCGCAATTTAAGGGAACGGAAATCGGCGGGATTTCAGGAATTACTTACGATTCCGAAAAACAAGTTTATTATGCTATTTCGGACGATCGCAGCAGTAAATCTCCCGCGCGCTTTTACACGATCGCGATCGATTTAAATTCTGGAAAAATGACAAAAGAAAACATTCAGTTTACTGGAGTCACAAGTTTATTAGATGAAAACGGCAAAACTTTTCCCGAATTGAGCCTCGATCCTGAAGGCATAGCTTTTACCGGAAACAGCGTGTTTGTTGCTTCAGAAGGAGATGTCGAGCGCCAAATCGCTCCATTTATCAAAGAGTTTTCACTTGAAGGAAAACAACTCAAAACTCTGTCAATTCCCGAGATATTTTTACCGGATAGTAAAGGCAATAAAGGCATCCGCAACAATCTCGCTTTTGAAAGTTTGACTTTAACACCCGATCGCAAATATCTATTTACTGCTACAGAAAACGCTTTAATGCAAGATGGTGGAGTACCTAGTTTGAAAAAAGGCAGCCCGTGCCGGATTTTGCGATACGATGCGGCAAGTGGCAATCCAGAATCATTATTTCTCTACATCACCGAACCACTACCCCCTGGTGCCGATCCTGCGGGAAAATTAACCAGTAGCGGTTTAGTAGATTTGCTGGCGATCGACGATAACCGCTTGCTGAGTTTAGAGCGCGGTTTCTCCCTGGAAACCGGAACTACTGTTAAACTATTTGAGATTTCTTTAGCAAAGGCCGATCGCATTGAAGCACTCAAAAGCCTCAACAGCCGCCTCATGGATATTTCTCCCGCCCAAAAACGGCTGTTGCTGGACTTGGAAACTTTAAAAATCCCCCTGGACAACATAGAGGGCTTGACATTTGGTCCAGAATTGGGCGACGGTAACAGGGGACTGATTTTGATAAGTGACAACAACTTCAGTCGCCTCCAAGAAACCCAGATTTTGGGCTTTCGCGTAAAAGTTCAAAAAACCTCTTGACAAAGAGTTGGGTGATAAGCATAATAGAGATTGTGCCTGAAAAACGGTAGAAACACAAAAAATAAGGGACAGTAGTTCAATTGGTTAGAGCACCGCCCTGTCACGGCGGAAGTTGCGGGTTCGAGCCCCGTCTGTCCCGT
>JBOFTL010001119.1:0-5199 GCA_051652045.1 Microcoleus sp.
AGGCATTAATATCGGTACGGTTCATCTGCCACCAATCGAAGCGATCTCCTAGCTGGCGATTATACCAATAACGGCAAATTCTCAGCCAGCGATCGAGCTGCTGTTTTTGATTGGTGTCTGGATAGAATCGATACTGATATGTTACCTTCATTGCATTTCGATCTTGACGATGCAAGATGAGTGTTATTCGATCGCGTTCGCCTAGCAAGTTGATTAACAATTTATTGAATCAAGAGTTGGTTCGGATCCTCATCCACCCGTCTGCTGCTAAAATCTACAATTATTAGATTGCATACAGGTGGAATCACAGCCTCACGCGACTCTCATCCCACACTAACCGAGGCGGTATAGTGTGGGGATTCCCGTCTGTTTAGCTAAAAATCTCGCGCGACCTCTGTCAACTGTCAACTGTCAACTGTTTATCCGCTTCTAAAGTTGACTGTCGAGATAGGCGTGTAAGTGAGTAACTGCTCTTTGGATGTGAATTGGATCTCCATAAAGTTTGCTCATCATTATCGCTCCTTCCATCATTGAGATCGTAACAGTTGCAACTGTATCAGCTTCGACATTTTCTCGCACCTCACCTTTGGCAATTCCTTTATTAATAATTGCGCAAATCAAAGCGCGCCAACCGTCCATTGCTATTTGCGCCCGCTCTCGTAAAGCTGGATGGGCGTCGTCGCTTTCAACTGCTGTATTTAACAGGGGACATCCACCTGGAATCGGCGGATTTTCGGCAAGATTGCTCAATTTAGATATCATAGCCTTGAGCCGATCGACTGCATTTTTGTGTTCTTTTAAAACTCCAAGATGTTGTTTGCGCATACATTCGGCGGCAAAATCAAAAGCTTGCAGTGCTAGTTCATCTTTGCTTTGGAAGTGATTGTAAATTCCTCCTTTTTGCAAGCCTGTAACGCGCATGATATCGGACATAGAGGAACCTGAGTAGCCGTACTGGTTGAACAACGCTGCGGCTTCCCTGAGAATTTTTTCTCTGGTTTCTCTAGCTTTTGACATTTTGAGCGATCGCTAACAGACCTATCGGTCTTTTTTAGAGAATAGCAGGAGTAACTGTGAATGGCAAGGGGCGATCGGCAATTAATTTAAAATTCAGCTTAAAGCCAAGCTGGCTTAACCGTCTCGCACCATCCAAACCAACATTCCCAGCAGCGGTTCAACTGGCGGTACCGGATAATCATTCAAGTCAATTGTCAGAGTTTTTCCCTCCAACTTCAAAAATCTCCAAGCAGTGCCACTGCTGACACTTCCGTAGATTGTGGAGAGTGGAACGTTATTGATTTCATTAAATTTTTGAGCTGCTACCATTTCGGCGGTGCACTGTCCCAATCCTACTTTTAAATCGCCTTTTTTCGCTTCAACAATTACGATCGCTGGTGCTTCTATTAATATTTGCTCGGGAGAACGGCTGATTAAAAAGTCACAAACTCCGCTCAATCCTAGCTCAATTTCTACAGTAAAATCTTCTCCAGAAAACAAGCTTACTTGCCGCTGTAATACTTTTCTGACTTCTACTAAAATAGGACTGATAATGAGTTCAGATCGCGCTTTTTCCGAACCAGTAGCCACAGCAAGTGGCAATCCTTCACTGAGGGATTCTCTCAAATACAAGCTAGGCTCGATCGATTCGGTTGGTGGCAGAAATCGCCCTGCTTCTACTGTTGTCAGACCAAAAATTTGTTTGACTTTTCTGAGTGTAAACTCACTGTAGGACATTGAGGGTACTATTTTTGTTAATGTTAATGTAGAAATCGATCGGTTTTTAAATCAAAATTATAGCCAGCAGCAATTTCACCTTGCGCAAACTTAAACAGAACTTCGGACTTAGGCTCGTTGAAGGAGGACACTTTTTACCAAAAATTGAGCCGATCGCGCCCAGTCCAATTTTAGCAGATTTGTTAGCAGATGCAATTCCTGGGGCGATCGCAGTAGGGAGTCGAAAATCAGGAAGAACGTGCAATTATGAAACTAATACCAAATCTGGGGAAAGAAAACCCGTGCCAAATTTATGTGTAGGGTGCGTCGCCACAAACAATTCTTGATGCTGGCAAATTCGATCGAGCGACAGACACTACCACATAATAAAGGGGATGGCTAACCCGGATTTAGGATCGCACACAATTCCCACTTCCCAATTCCCAATTCCCATAAAAAAAATAGGCTTGCTGTATTTTACAGCGCCTATCTCGATGTTATATAAGGCTCCCCGCTACGCCGTCTTACCTCAGCTTTTGACCTGGTATCATACCAGGTGGGCACCGTTGGCTCGGACTTAAAGTTTCTGGGTACAAGCCCAGTTTACTGCTGTCCAAACATCTTGATTCCCGAGAGTTAAGAGTTATAGATCAAAAAAACATTATTGGCAGTCACCAACGCAGCAGTAGAACCTCTATTTAATATATACCGACTGATTCGATTTTGGCAAGTCGCGATCGATTTAATTTGGTTTCCAGATAGAGTCAATGTTTCGGGCGATCGCGAGAGCTTGCTCCCGCCTGTTTTCTGTCACTGCTCCGTCCAATACAACTGTAACGTGACCTAGTTTGCGGCCGGGACGCGATTCTTTCTTACCATACCAATGTACGAAAGCACCTTCAATTTGTGCCAGTTGTTGGCGCTGCATTAAATAATCAGACTCAGCCGATTCATAGCCGAGTAAATTAACCATTACCGCACCATCACAATTCAGATCGCAATTACCTAAAGGTAGTTGACAAACCGCTCGTAAATGCTGTTCAAATTGTGAAGTTTTGCAAGCATCGATCGAGAAATGTCCTGAATTGTGAGTGCGGGGTGCAATTTCATTTACCAGCAGTTTGTTATCGGCGGTTAAAAATAATTCAATACCGAAAACGCCGACAGCTTCTAAACTGTTGAGGAGAGTGCGGGCGATCGACTCTGCTTCAGCTTTAACATCTAAACTAATATCAGCCGGCGCAATTACCAAACGGCACACTCGATCTTGCTGTTGAGTTTCCACGATCGGATAAATTGCGATTTCACCATCAGTAGATCGAGCCGCGATCGCAGCCAACTCGCGATCGAACGGTACAAACTCTTCTAATAACAAAGGCCTCCCCGTTAACTTAGCACGCAGCGACTCAAAATTCGCCTCATCTTTAACAATAAAAGTACCTTGACCGTCATAACCGTGGCGGCGGGTTTTGATAACCAAAGGAAAATCTTTAGCCATTTCCGGTAAAGAATCTCCACCATCCCACGCCGCAAACTTCGGAATTGGCAAGCCTAAATCTTGTAAATAACAGCGCTGGACGTACTTATCTAGCAGCGGAGTCAGCGACAGCAAACTCGGTCGAAATAACACGCCTTGCCGTTCTAACTTTGCCAAACCATTAAGATCGACAAACTCATTTTCAAAAGTAATAACATCGCAGATTGCTGCCAATTTAGCAGTAGCATCAACATCATCAATTGCCGCCAAAACATTACCCGCAGTAACAGCAACTGCCGGGTCAGCAGCGCTGGGGGTTTGCACCGCCAATTCAATCCCTAACTCGATCGCGGCATCCCCCATCATCAAAGCTAGCTGACCGCCCCCGATCGCACCCACCCGCTGTATTTTAGCAGGCGGATTGACAGCAGTTGGATTTGATTTCATGTCTGTAAAGTTCCTACTTTTAACATTGCCATTTTATAGCAATTGGTATCCGGAGCCTGAAATTTAGAGCAGAAATAGTAAGAGTCTGGTTCAATAAAAAATTGCAGTTAAAACGATCTGCTTGCCATCGAGACACCGCATGAAAATGCCAAATTTTTTACGAGCCGCACTCTACTTTTTTTTCGACTCCGAGTCCGAGTAACGGTACGCCAGATCCCCTGCGATCGAAAAAAGTGCTGCATCTAGCAATTTACCCTGGACTCGGCATGGCATAATTGACAACGCTGCCAAAAGCAGATACATAAGTACAAACACTGAACATCGGCCATTCAGGGAAAAAATTTATAAGTGAGGATACTGTGAAAGTTTTGGTAGTAGGTAACGGAGGTCGCGAACACGCGATCGCCAAAAAACTTCTAGAATCAGCGCGGATCGAGCGAGTCTTCTGCGTTCCGGGCAACGGCGGTACAGCGACGATGAAAGGCTGCCAAAACCTGCCACTCAACATAGATGACTTTCAAGGCATGGAACGCTTTGCTACAGTCAACAACATTTCTTTAGTTGTCGTCGGTCCCGAACTACCCTTGGCGCTGGGCATTGTTGACTACTTCCAACAACGCAGATTCACGGTTTTCGGCCCCACCCAAGCCGGCGCGCAAATAGAATCGAGCAAATCCTGGGCAAAACAATTGATGCTCGAAGCAGGCATCCCAACACCCAAAGCAGCGATCTTTACAGACGCAGAAAGAGCTAAAGCATACGTTGCAGAACAAGGAACCCCAATAGTCATCAAAGCAGACGGACTCGCATCAGGTAAAGGAGTCACGGTAGCCACCAACCTCAAAATGGCCCGCAGCGCCATAGATACCATTTTCCGCGGCGAATTCGGCACCGACAACATTCGAGTCCTCATTGAAGAATATTTAACAGGTCAAGAAGTCTCAATTCTCGCTCTCACCGACGGTATCACCGTAGAACCCCTGCTGCCGGCCCAAGACCACAAAGCCATCGGTGAAGGTGACAAGGGGCCCAATACCGGTGGCATGGGTGCTTACGCCCCAGCACCCATCATCACCCCCGAATTGATGGACAGGATTCAAGAAGAAATTCTTGACCCCACCCTTGCAGCCCTCAGAAAACGCAACATCGACTACCGGGGCGTACTTTACGCAGGTTTAATGATTTCTCCAGAAGGAGATCCCAAAGTCTTAGAATTTAACTGCCGCTTTGGAGATCCCGAAACCCAAGCTGTGTTGTCCCTGCTGGAAACCCCCCTCGAAGATTTGATCGAAGCTTGCTGCAAGCAACGCCTCGGAGAATTTTCTCACATTCGCTGGCAGCCAGGGGCCGCTGTGTGTGTCGTTTTGGCCTCTGGAGGCTATCCGGGAAGTTACCAAAAAGGCAAAATTATTTCAGGGATTGAGGAAGGTGAAGCCAAAGGAGCCCAAGTCTTTCACGCCGGCACTCAGTTGAAGAACCAGCAGTTGGTTACAGACGGCGGTCGCGTTTTGGGCGTTACCGCTACCGGAGACAGTTTTGAACAAGCTATATCCAAAGCTTAT
>JBOFTL010001120.1:0-7422 GCA_051652045.1 Microcoleus sp.
TACACCGACAGGCGTGACTTGCGACCAGTACATCCAAGGTACGGCCCCTGACTTCAGCCAGTTCTATGCTTCTCAGGGCGGAGTCATCCAGTACAGTACCAACAAAAATAAGATCGGCCAAACGAACCCAGGTGTTTTCTTCTACTACACGGGACTTTCCAATGCCATTAAGGGGTTTGATGGCCCGGATGCTGGTACTGCACCCGACCCAATAACCGTTTTCATTAATCAGAGCAACAATGGGCCTGATGTGGTTGGCGGTGCTTCCAACCCTGGCAATACGGAATGGAATTTCGGTTCCACTACGAACGATATCAAGCTCTATAAGGTGATAGATGCCAACAACAATGGCAAGATAGACCCGAATGAGGCGTGCAGCCAGGTACAACTGCAATCCAATCAGGTCGTCTTCGGTACTGGGGCGAACAAAGGTGACGTGACCATCAATTTCACACCGGATGCAATAGGCTCTCTATATGTAATCGGGGCCAAGTATAGTACGGGTACTGTGGTCGGCTTACCTGAAGGGACGCGACCAACCGTTAACTACACGTTCAACACCGATGTCGGCAATAACGGCACGATCGAGGAGACTGACAGCAAAGGAATCACCTTGAGGTACAAAGCACCGCTTACTCTCCAAGGTACTCCAACCGTTGGTGGTGCGATGCTGACTCAAGCAGAACTTGCGCCCGTTGTCGGTGCGGCGATCGATTATTGGGCTAAACAAGGTGTAGATCCACAAAGTCTGAACAAACTGAAAAACACGGATGTGTTGATTGGCGATTTGGGCGGCACGGAGTTGGGCGAAACTGTGGGCGAGGCTGACGGTTTAATTGTCAGGATAGATGATGATGCGGCGGGTTACGGCTGGTCTGGATCTGTTGATACGATCGCACCTAACCGCATCGATCTTCTTTCGACTGTGACTCACGAGTTCGGGCATATCCTAGATTACGACCACGATGTGATGGGAGAAGTTCTAGGAGTTGGGGAACGGCATCTGCCGTTGGATTTCAAGGATAAAAATCTCCTCATAAATCCATGCCTCAACCAGCATTCTCGCCATTCGCTGTTCTAATTGGGTGTCTGCTGATTCTGCCCTAATTTGGGTAGAATCAGTTAGATATACCTGTTATGACTCGGCGGTTGAAACCGCGTCTTGTCGAACAAAGACTCGGTGGTTGAAACCGCGTCTTGTCGAACAAAGACTCGGCGGTTGAAACCGCGTCTACACGAACAAAGTCCGCCTACGCGGACTAAGAAAATAACGGGGGTAAGAAACCCGGATTTGGTATAAGTCATGTCTCATCTAAAACAAGCGTTTCACTGGTAATCAACTTTGTGAAACGCTTGTTTTAGATCGGAGGATTTATAATTGGGGAAGGATTGCCCTACAAACTATAAAAGTCTGAGTTTGTAATTGTTATGTCACCAACAGACCCTATTCAAATTCAAAATAAGTTTCAATTAGGTATTGAGTATTATCGGCAAGGGAAACTGCAAGCAGCATCAGCTTGTTTTCAACAAGTGCTGCAACAAGAACCAAATCACGCTCATGCCCATTACAATTTAGGTATTATCTACCAAAATCAAGGAAATTCGATTGACGCGTTACAGCACTATCGCAAGGCAATTGAAGCCAAACCAGATTATACTTCTGCTTATAATAACCTCGGTAATCTCTATCTAGAACAAGGTCAGTTTCAGGCATCGATCGATTGCTTTAAGCAAGCGATCGCACTTCAACCAGATTATGCTGCTGCTTATAACAACCTGGGTAATGTCTGTAGGGAACAAGGGCAGTTCCAGGCATCGATCGATTGTTTCCAAAAGGCTATTCAACTCCAACCTAATTATGCTGCTGCTTATAATAACCTGGGCAATGTCTGTAAGGAACAAGGGCAATTCCAGACATCTATCGATTGTTTTGAAAAAGCGATCGAACTTCAACCTGACTGTGCCGACGCTCATTATAATCTAGGACACGCATTACTCTTATTAGGTGAGTTCGATCGGGGGTTTTTAGAGTATGAATGGCGATTTGAGACAAAAACGATCGGTCGTTTTAAACCTAAAACTCCCATGTGGGATGGCTCTTCACTTGAGGGCAAATCTATCGTCCTCTGGAACGAACAAGGATTAGGAGATGCAATTCAGTTTGTTCGCTATGCTCGGGAGTTACAAAAGCAGGGAGGACAAGTTATTCTCTGCACTCATCCAACTTTGGTTTCCCTGTTTCGGAACTGTTTGGCAGGTGAATTTGAGGTAATAGCAAAAAATCATTGTGATATCTATGCTTATGACTGCCACGCTTCGATGATGAGTTTGCCAGGTATTTTTAATACTAGCTTAGATTCTATTCCGAACTCTATTCCCTATATTTTAGGGTCGGCACGGGGACACGGCCCCTACGAGAATGAAACAGCTCTGGATCGCGAGGAGATTGCCCCTACAAATACGCTCTGTGTAAGAAGGTCCGATCGTCCTCTTCTCTCATCTTCTAATTACCGCATTGGGATTGTTTGGGCGGGGCAAATTAAAAATCCTGACTATCGAAAGAAATCCTGTTATCCTGAATTATTTATTGACTTACTCGATGTTGGTAATGTAACGCTTTACAGCCTCCAAGTGGGAGTAGATGCTGTTAAAATTCAGCCTTGGGTTGACGATCGGCGAGTCTGGGATTTAAGTCCTTTAATTGGTGATTTTGTTGATACTGTTTGCTCGATCGAGCAGTTGGATTTAGTCATTACGATCGATACCGCTGTGGCACACTTGGCAGGTTCGATGGGTAAACCTGTGTGGGTTTTATTACCTTTTGTACCCGACTGGCGGTGGCAATTATACCGCCAGGATAGTCCTTGGTATCCAACTATGCGACTGTTTCGCCAACCGAGTCTGGGAGATTGGGGAAGTGTCTTTGAGCGAGTAAAGGAGAAACTCGCAGAGGTGCTAAAAGGACAATCTCCTATTTTTAATGTGGAAACAATTAAAACAGTTTCTGGTAATACCAATTTTAGAAAAGAATGCAAAAGTGTTCTTGTTCCCCCCCTTTATAAGGGGAGCCAGTGCGTTGCGAAGCCAGTGCGTTGCGGAGGTTCCCTCCGTTGTAGCAACTGGCGCGAGGTTCCCTCCGTTGTAGCAACTGGCGTGGGGTTAGGGGGGGTCAAAGATTGTAGCAGACTTTTAGAGAACTGGTATAAGATTCCAACTGAGGATAAAGCATTAAATCAGATAAATACTAACAAGATTGCAACGAGCAAATCCGATCGCAGAAAATCTCAGAAAAAGTCTAATTCCAAAAGATTGCCGGACTGTCAGGAAACGCATCCCACAAGAGATATTCAGGTATCGGCACAAGCGATCGAACAGCAGCTAGATCTAGGTATCGCGCATCATCAAACAGGAGAATTTACCCAGGCACAAACTTGCTACGAACAAGTATTGCAGTGGCAACCCGATCGTGCAGATGCTTGGCATTTACTGGGAGTTATCGCCTACCAACAGGACGAATATTTAACGGCGATCGCACAGATCGATCGAGCAATTGAACTGAATGAAAATGCTGCCAATTTTTATAATAGCCTGGGTAGTGTCTATCAAAAGCTACGTCAATTCGATCGAGCATTGGAGTGCTATCAAAAGGTAATCCAACTTGAAGCTAACTTTTTTAAGGCGCATAATAATATCGGTCTGATTTATCAAGAAAAGGGACAATTTCAGGAAGCGATCGCATCTTATCAGCAAGCGATTCAACTCCAACCAAACTATGCTGAAGCTTACTTGAATCTCAGCATTGCCTGCGATAAACAGACGCAGTTAACTAGAGCGATCGAATGCTGTCAAAAAGCGATTGAACTAAAGCCTGAATATGCTGATGCTTACTGCCAATTCGGGCGAATTTTCTCAAAGCAAGTCAAACCAAAAGAAACTGTTCGAGCTTACCAAAAAGCCTTGCAAATCGATCCTAATAATGCTGTAGCTCGCCACCATTTGATGTTCAGCTTGTTGTATTATAGTTGCGATTATGAGCCACCAGCAATTTATGCCGAACACCGAAAATGGGCTGAACTTCATGCAAAATTATTAGCAGAAAATATTGCGCCTCACGATAATAATCTTGCTCCAGAACGTCGCCTTCGCATTGGCTACGTTTCGGGCGATTTTAAAACTCATTCAGTTACCTATTTCTTTGAACCCTTACTTGCTATTCATAATTCCCGCGATTTCGAGGTTATTTGCTACGCCAACAACACAACTATCGATGCTGCGACGCAAAGATTGCGACAACTTGCTGACGGCTGGCGGGAGATTTTTACTCTTAACGACGCGCAAGTAGCTGAACTAATCCGCCAAGATAAAATTGACATCCTGGTCGATTTATCCGGTCATACTATGGATAATCGGTTACTGGTATTCGCCCGCAAACCAGCACCAATTCAAGTTACCTATCTTGGCTATCCCGGCACTACTGGACTCGATACTATTGATTACCGGCTTACAGATGCTTGGGCCGATCCGCAGGGAGAAACGGAACATTTACACGCCGAACAATTGGTGCGTTTACCTCATGGTTTTTTGTGTTATCTGCCTGGTACCAACTGTCCCGATGTCAGTCCACCACCCGTGTTGCAAAGTAACCAGATTACTTTCGGGTGTTTTAATAACTTAACGAAGGTCAATCCAGAATCGATCGATTGTTGGGCAAAAATTCTGCAATCGGTGCCTAACAGCCGTTTAATAATCAAATCTAAACCGCTGGTTGATGCTGATAATTGTGAATATTTACATGGACTTTTCCAACAATACGGGATTGAGCGCGATCGCGTTCAACTAATCGGTTGGCTAGCCAATAAAAATCAACATTTAGACCTCTACAACCAGGTAGATATTGCTTTAGATACGTTTCCCTATCACGGCACAACTACTACCTGTGAAGCGATGTGGATGGGTGTACCGGTTATTACCCAAGCAGGAAAAACTCATGTCTCGCGGGTTGGGGTGAGTCTGCTTTCTTCAGTTGGTTTAGAATCACTAATTGCTGAATCGGCAGCAGATTACATTCAAAAAGCAGTTAATCTAGCTAACGATCGAGAAAAATTGCAAGAAATTCGATCGCACCTGCGTCACCGGATGCAAGCCTCACCCCTGACAAATGCCAGCCTGATTTCTCGTTCTTTAGAAGATGCTTATCGGGCGATGTGGCGGCGTTTTTGCGATCCATCTTCATGGGACAAATCAGAAGTTCTCCAGCAGATAAATTCTACCCAAATTCAACAGCAATTTGAATTAGGATTCAAACACCATCAGTCCGGACAAATACAAGCAGCAGCAGCTTGTTATCACCAAGTTTTGGAGTGGCAACCGAATCATGCAGATGCGTGGCACTTGCTCGGTGTAATTGCCGCTCAACAGAAACAATATCAAATTGCCATTGAACGGATTAGTCGGGCGATCGCACTTAATTCAAAATCCCCTAGTTTCTATCACAATTTGGGGAATGCCTATCAAGAGTCTGGGCAATTATCTCACGCGATCGCATCTTATCAGAAAGTCATTCAACTCCAACCTGAATATACGGATGCTTACAAAAACTTAGGCATTGCTTGCAAAAAACAAGGGCAGTGGACTGAAGCTATGCTTAACTCTGGCATTGCCCATCAACTGACAGGAGAGTTTCAGTTAGCGATCGCATCCTATCAAAAGGCTATCGAATTTCAACCCGACTGTGCTGTAGCTCATTATAATCTAGGTCGTGTTTACAAAGAACAAGGGCAGTGGACTAAAGCCATCGAGTGCTTCGATCGAGCGATTCAACTTAAATTTAACTATGTTGACGCTCATTTAAGTAGGGGATTTATGTTGCTCTTGCTAGGTGAATTTCAGCAAGGTCTTTTAGAGTATGAATGGCGTTTTCAAACCCAACAATTTAACGATTTTAAACAACTTAAAGTCCCGATGTGGGATGGATCGCCTCTTGAGGGTAAATCCATCGTCCTCGGAAACGAACAAGGACTGGGAGATGCCATTCAGTTTGTCCGTTATGCTCCAATGTTACGAGAGCAAGGTGCAAAAGTCATCCTCAGTACCCATCCGGCTTTAGTTTCTCTATTTCGGGAATGCCTAAAAGGACAATTTGAGGTCGTAGAATCAAGCCGCTGTAATGTTTATGATTACGATCGCCATGTTTCTTTAATGAGCTTGCCTCATATTTTCAAAACGAGTCTGGAAACTATTCCTAATTGTACGCCCTATATTGTTCTACCTGACTCATTGCGCGATCGTTGTATTCTGCCTTCATCCCATTTTTACCGCATTGGGATTGTCTGGGCAACCGGCAAACTCAATACCCAGCTATATCAGCAAAAATCCTGTAAACCTGAGTTGTTTATGAACTTGCTGGATTTGGAGAATATATCCCTCTACAGCCTGCAAGTCGGAGAAGATGCTTCCCAGATTCAGCCTTGGCTAAATCATCAGCGCGTTTGCGATTGCAGTCCCCTGTTAAAAGACTTTATAGATACCGCTTGTACGATCGATCGGTTAGATTTAGTTATTACCGTCGATACTGCTGTCGCCCATCTAGCAGGAGCAATGGGCAAACCCGTGTGGGTTTTGCTGCCGTTTGTTCCCGACTGGCGTTGGCTGTTAGAGCGACAAGATAGTCCTTGGTATCCCACCATGCGATTGTTTCGGCAACCAAGTCCAGGAGATTGGGGGAGTGTCTTCTCTCAGGTAAAGGCAAAACTTACTGGGGTAATTTAGGGGAGAATTCAGAACAGAATCTTACTCCCTCCCTTTAGTAAGGGGAGGGTTGGGGTGGGGTTTTTAGAGGTGAGAAAACAATCAAAAAAATACCCCCCTCAATCCCCCCTTAGTAAGGGGGGAAGCCAGAACAGAATCTTACTCCCTCCCCTTACTAAGGGGAGGGCTGGGGTGGGCTTTCCGCATTCACTCAAGGAGGATAAATGACAGGTAGAATACTAGATTTTTTATCTCCATCAGAGGAGAACGATCGCTTTTATGGCGTGACAATTGGTACAGTGACCAATACTAAAGATGAAGAAGGACTGGGGCGAGTGAAAGTGAAATTGCCTCGGATCTCCGATAAAGATGAGAGTTATTGGGCGAGGGTGTTGACCCCAATGGCAGGTAAGGAAAGGGGAATCTATTTTTTACCGGAAGTTGACGATGAGGTATTGGTCGCTTTTGACCAAGGGGATATTAATTATCCATATATCTTAGGGGGATTGTGGAATGGCAAGGATAAACCACCAGCAACAAATGAGGATGGTCAAAACAATCAGCGGCTGATTAAATCTCGCAGCGGTCATCAAATTATTTTGGACGATACGAAAGATGCTGAAAAAATTATTATTCGCGATTCAACTGGCAAAAACGAGATCGAGATCGACTCTA
>JBOFTL010001121.1:0-11210 GCA_051652045.1 Microcoleus sp.
GCAGTATTGCCGATCGCGTGACGATGATTGATGCCGATATCGAACACAGTGTAATATTACAAGGAGCCAAAATATCTGGGATTCACCAGCGAATTGTTGATAGCGTAATCGGCCAGCGCGCTCAACTTGTTAATGCCCCGCCGCGTCCTAAAGCGTTGCGGTTTATGATCGGTGATGACAGTCAAATTGAGTTAGTGTAGATAGGTAAATAAGGTCGATCGAGTAAAACCAACCGTGTTAAAAACCGTGTCAAAGCGCGATCGACCTATATACCTCATTTTAGCAGGAAAGCACAGTCAGTAACTCAGGGCTAAAGCCACGTTCGCTTGTAAGAAATTACCAGCTATACTGACCAGCCTAAGTCTTAACTGACTACGTTTTTTGAGTCACGACACCGGGAGAATACGAAGCTAGTTCCCCGCTCTGTCATCTGCAATTAAACAGTTTTAAAGTCACTGAAACAGTGTTGTAGGTATAACAAGCTCATTAAACATTGGCGAAGCTAACATTACAAGCAATTGGAGGGACACAACCATGTCCAATTTTATTTTTGTACTTGATACAAACAAAAAACCACTCACACCTTGCAAGCCGTCAATGGCTCATAAGTTGTTAACTGCTGGTAAAGCGGCTGTTTTCAGAAGGTTCCCTTTCACCATTATTCTCAAAAAGGCGGTGACAGCAACTATTGAATCAACTACTCTCAAGTTAGATCCAGGTTCCAAAACTACTGGTATCGCATTATTACATGGCGAAAAAGTAATTTTTGGTGCTGAGTTAACCCATCGCGGTCAATTAATCAAAGCAAGTCTTGACTCTCGTCGTTCACTACGTCGTTCACGCAGAAACCGCCATACTCGTTACCGCCAAGCAAGGTTCTTAAACCGTACTCGCAAAAAAGGTTGGTTAGCACCATCCTTGAATCACCGAGTAGAAACAACCCTAACTTGGGTCAACAAATTACGCAGGCTTGATGCTGCTTGTGTCGGTCAAATTGAATCTTTGTCTGTACTGACAAATCAGCCACTGCTAATCAAGGCGACTGGACACGGAACCAGGCAGATGTGCCGCACAGATAAATTTGGCTTTCCATCTCGGTACGTTCCCAGAAATAAGTTTGTCAAAGGCTTTCAAACGGGTGACATTGTAAAAGCAGTTGTCACCAGTGGCAAGAAAATAGGTGAATATGTGGGTCGAGTCGCAGTTAGAACGACGGGTTCATTCAATATCTCAGCATCAGAATTGGTGCAAGGGATTAGCTATAAATGTTGCAAAATCGTCCACAAAAAAGATGGCTATGGTTATACGTTTTAAAGATTCAAGGCGGTTGAAACCGCCGGGTCGTTTTCCTCTCAGGACTAAAGTCTCTGAGTTTCCCACTTACCGGAATTTTTTATGATTCAAACCCAAACTATCCCCATAACAGTCACGTTTGACGAGTTCGTTTCCTGGTATCCAGAGAACTCTGTAAGCCGCTATGAACTACACGAAGGAGTAATTGTTGAAATGCCTTTAGGAACTGGCGACCATTCTGACGTTACAGGTTTTATATCCTCTGAAATCAATTTTGAAATCAGGCGACTGCAATTACCTTATTCAATTCCAGGTGACTGCTTGCTGAAACCTATCCGTGACAAGTCAGGTTATCAACCAGACGTGATTGTCCTAGACCGAACCGCACTCGCAAACGAACCGCGTTGGAAAAAAGAATCTATCATTACAATGGGTTCTTCGGTGCGGCTGGCTGTAAAAGTTGTTAGCACAAACTGGCGGGATGATTATTTTTTAAAATCTGCCGATTATGAGGAAATGGGAATCCCTGAATATTGGATTGTAGACTATCTCGGTTTGGGCGGTCGTAATTTCATCGGCAATCCCAAACAACCCACACTATCAGTTTACCAATTAGTAGATGGGGAGTATGAGGTCAAATTGTTTAGGGGAAATGAGAAGGTTGAATCGCTGGCTTTTCCCGAATTGAACTTGACAGCAGAACAGATTTTTCTTGCTGGTTTGCCAAAAACGGAACCGAATTAAAAAATTGGCATAACAACAATAAAATTAGATAAAGGCAGGCGAAAGATTGCAGTACGAAGAGATACCGATGCAACAGATAATAGATAAACTTCGGCAAACTTTGGAGCCGCGAATTGGCATCGCACAAACTCCAATGTCGGGTACAGAAAACAGCCAGAACATTGATGAAGGTGACGAAGATATCGCTATTTTAAAAACTGGTTTCGATATTTATAATGTGCCAATTACTTCTTATCAAAGGCGGTTCGGTGCCGCAGTAATTGCAGTTAGAAAATTCGTCCGAAAATTGCTCAGACCAGTCTTAGAAAGGCAAGTAATCTACAATTTTGCCAATACTCGCGTCGTTCAAACTCTGAGCATACAACTGCACGAATTGCAAGCAAATCAACAAAATTTAGCAGGAGAAGTGCGATCGAAATTTAGCGATAAATTTCCTGAAGTTGCAGCCCAAATTCAAATCCAAGAACGAGCCATTGCGGCACTGCAAGCTGAAGTAGATGAGATGAAAGCATTACAGGAGCAGCAAGGTGCTATGTTAGAAACAATTATTGCTCAAATGCGCGATCGATCGCAGTAAAATAAAATACAAGACTGACGCGAAAGTCCAGAAATCCGGTTTTTTAGGAAAATACTGCGCTATCCAGATTCAGCAAAAAACCCGGTTTCTCAAGTTCGCCATCCCAAATCCCCAATCTCAAATCTCAAATCCCCAATCCCCAATCCCCATCTCAAACCCAATCCTCAATCTCAAATCTCAAATCTAAAACCCCGAATCTCAAATCCAATCCTCAATCTCAAATCGAAAATCGCATAATCCTCAATCTCAAATCGAAAATCTAAAATCTAAAATCGCATGATTTCCCTGCCGGTATGTTCCCTAATTATCGTTAATTATCAAGGGTTTCGCCAAACAAAAGATTGTTTAAAATCTCTAGAAAAACTTGCCTATCCCGAAGAACAACTAGATATAATAGTTATCGATAACTGTTCGGAAGATGAATCAGTTGACTCGATCCGCGAACTTTTTCCTAAAGTCCGCGTTTTTGTTAATTCCGCCAACAATTTTGCCAAAGCCCTCAACCTCGGAATTCAAGAAGCTAAAGGACAATATATCGGATTTTTAAATAACGATGCCACTCTCGACAGTCAGTGGCTGCAAATATTAGTTACCGTATTAGAAAAAGATGAAAAAATCGGCGCTGCTAGCGGAAAACTACTGTTTAAAGACGGGCGGATTAACAGCGTTGGAATTCAACAACTGACTAATTTTTACTGGCAAGATGTCGGGTTTGGCGAGAAAGATTCCGGTCAATACGATATAGAGAAAGAAGTAGCGGGTTTGTGTTGGGCTGCGGTGCTATTTCGCCGGGAATGTTTGGCGGATGTCGGTCAAATTGACGAAGATTTTGTGATGTATTTTGAAGATGTAGAGTTTGCCAAACGCTGCCAAAAACGCGGCTGGAAAATGCTTTACACTCCCGCAGCTATCGCCCATCACGAATACCGGGGTTCGAGTAAAGGTAGCAAATTAACCGAGTATTTTTGCAACCGCAATCGGTTTTTGTATTTGGCAAAACACGAGCCTTTGCAGTTAGCTGGGGCAATTCATACTTCGGATTTTTTTACTAACAAACAGTACGATTTGCTGTTCGAGAGTGTCTTTTTCGCAGTTAAAAAATTGCTCGAATCTCAAACACCGGAAATTGTCGAAACTGTAATGCCGCAGTTGTCGGCAAGGTTGGCGGTAATGTACAGTCGGATGAAGGTCGATCGCATTTTACCGCGATTGCAGGTAGTTAGGGGCGATCGTAAAATGTCGGTCGCGATTTACGATTGCGGGTTGCATTTTATCGGTGGCGGACAAAAATACATTGCCACCCTCGCCTCGCTGCTGCAAAATCAATTTGACATTACTTTTATTGCCAACAAACCGGTTACAATTTCTGAGTTAGCATCTTGGTACGGACTCGACCTTTCCCAATGCCAAGTTAAAGTAATTCCTTTGGCATTTTATGAAAAACGCGGAATGCAATGTATCGATTCCAGCATCATCGCCGACGATATGGAAAATCCGTTTGATGAAATTGCCAAAGCCAGCAAAAATTACGATATTTTCATCAACGCCAACCAACTCGAAAAAGTAAAACCGCTGTCGCCGATTTCCATATTTATCTGCCACTTTCCCAACAATTTTCGCAACCGCCATTTTGCTGTCGGTGACTACACTTTCATTATTGCCAACAGTCAATTCTCGATTAAATGGCTGGAGAAGCGTTGGAATTTAAAGCCGACTTTTATGCTGTACCCGCCCGTAGAAATGGCAGCGGTTAAAGTTCCCAAAGAACAGATAATTTTAGCTGTGGGACAGTTTGAAGCTGGGGGAACGAAAAAGCAAATCGAACTAATTCAAGCTTTCCGCAGTTTGCAAGCAAATTATCCCGAACAAATGCAAGGATGGCGGCTGATTTTAGCGGGTAGCAGTGTCCCCAAAAATCCGTATTTAAAAACTGTTCGGGATTTGTTAAAGCAAGATTCGGGGGCGATCGAACTTAAAGTCAATGCTGAATTTGATGAGGTAAAATCGCTGTATGCTAGGGCTAGCATCTTCTGGCACGCTTGCGGTTTGGGAGAAGTCAATCCGCAAAGATGCGAGCATTTTGGGATGGCGACTGTCGAAGCAATGCAAAATAATTGTGCTCCGATTACATTCAATGGTGGCGGACAAATAGAGATTGTGGAAAACGGCCGATCGGGCTATTTATTTAATAGTATAGATGAACTTTGCCAGTTGTCCCATCAACTGATTGTCAATCCCGACTTATTAGCAGAAATTCAAGCAGGTGCGGGCGATCGCAGTCAGAATTTTAGACTAGCACCTTTTGAGTCAAAAGTAAAGCAGTTTTTTGAGATTATTCACCAAGAATATGCTACAATTCGGCTGCCAAATCCTGCAACAATCGCTCAAATGCTCGATCGAACAAATTAGTCATTAGTTATCGGCAACAGGCAACAGGCAACAGGCAAGAGAAAATCGGCAACAGGAAACAGGCAACAGGCAAGAGAAAATTGGCAACAGGCAACAGGCAACAGAGCACAGGCAATAGGGAATAAGCAACTGTCAATTGTCAGTCTGTTTGCTGTCAATTGTCAACTATCAACTCTCAACTCTCATACCATGCTTTCCGCCACTGTTTCATTTGCTCGATTTCTTGTTTTTGCGAAGCCAGAATCTCCTGAGATAACTTCTTCATTTCCGGGCGCTGCGACTTCTTTAAAGCATCTTGGGCCATCACCAAAGCCCCCTCGTGGTGGGGAATCATTGCATTCAGAAAACGCAAGTCAAATTCCTTATCAGCACTACCTAAATCCACGCTCATCATCATATCTTGCATTTGTTCGGGAGTCATTGCCATCATGTGACCCATTTGAGCGTGATAAGCCATCGGCGTACTGCTAGCTTTAGAATACCAAGTTTTGCGCCACTCTTTCATGCGATCGATTTCGCGGTTCTGAGCGGCAATAATATTATTTGCTAGCTGTTTCATTTCCGGGCGTTGGGATTTTGCCAGCGCTTCTTTTGCCATATTTACAGCACCTTGATGGTGTACTACCATGCCATCAATAAATCGCAAGTCGTAGTCAGCATCCGCCGGACCTAAATCCATTGACATACTGTGATTCATGCCACTCATATTGTGACCTGTTGCGGGTTTTTGCTTGCTGCTTGTTTCGGTGGTTGCGGTAATATTTGGAGATTGAGTTTGGCTGGCAGGTTCTTTGGAACAGGATGCTAGCATTCCAGCGCTAAGTGCCGCTGCAACCGTTAAAGTCAGTGCTGCAAAGCTGGTTGTTAATCCAATTGGTTTCATATATTTTTGCTCCTGTAAACTGCCACATATATTCATGTTTTCATATTTTAATGAAATTAGGGTGAAATTTCTGACGTGGATGTAAAGATTTATTCATGACTTATGCAATCTGTAGAACGGGCAAATTATCACAATCTCTCTCTTCTTTTTCTCTGTGCTCTCTGCGTCCTCTGCGGTAAATAAAAAAAACTTACTTTCCAAAACTTACCAAATACCGCTACAATAAAATCAGCTTACAAAATTTGGAGTCAGCAAAATGCGCCTACTACACACAATGCTTCGAGTCGGCAACTTAGAAGAATCTCTCAAATTTTATACGGAAGTCCTCGGCATGAAGCTGCTGCGGCAAAAAGACTATCCCGACGGCAAATTCACTCTCGCTTTTGTAGGCTACGGAGACGAATCCGACCATACAGTGTTAGAATTAACCTACAACTGGGGTGTTACAGAATACAATTTAGGAGATGCTTACGGTCACATCGCGATCGGAGTTGATGACATTTACGGTACTTGCGAAGAAATCAAAGCCCGAGGTGGCAAAGTAACTCGCGAACCCGGCCCGATGAAACACGGTTCCACAGTAATCGCTTTCGTACAAGATCCGGATGGATATAAAGTTGAATTAATTCAACTAACAAGTCACAGTAGCAGTCAGAAAGTAGCAGCAACAACAGCATCTTAAACTTTGTAAGTGAGGTGCAGAACTCGCAGGGAAGGACGTGGTATTGCCGCGTCCTCATTAGAAGTACCCCTGATTTAAAACATTTTCTATTGATGGACTTGTATTATCAATTAAAGTTTGAATTTTATCAATCATCCTTTGAAATACATCAGGATAGTATTTAGAAGAATCCAAAAAATCTATATATTCTTGTCTGTGAAATTTTCTTTCCTTTGGTGTTCGATATTCTTGTCGAAGATTAGAAGACATACGCTTGGCTTTTCGCACGATTAAAACATCATCAATTTGAGTTGAAATTATTGACATCGGTGTCATATCAAGAAATTCACAAATTAGAAAATATAAAGATCCAGGAACAGCTATCTTCAAATCTCTACTTGTTGCTACTGCTTCTTGAAACATAGTCTTATCTAAATTTGTTTTGCATTCCGCGCAAACATACCCAAGATGTGACTCAATCAACTTATAGTTTTGAAATTTCGGATCGAAGGATGACTTCAAATATAGCCTCTTCCCAAGTATGAAATCTTGATCTTTAGTCCTGATGCTTGGCTCACCACCTTGACCTAAATTTCCAAGAGAAGATAAGAAACTAAGCCCAGAAAATGTATTTCTTGGACCCAACTCGAAGGAATCATCTATTCCTTGCAAACTACGAAAAACTACTTGTGGCAAAAACTCTTCCAAAATAGTATTATCGAGTTTTAGCTGACCTTTCTGTCTGTACAAAAAATTATCTGAGCTATCAAATATTAGGTCAAGTTCAATGAAACGTTTATATGTATTAGTACAGGCTACTAATTTTTCTACTGTGTCTGGTTGACCTCTCTCAATTGATTCCAACTCAGCAATCCACTCGTGATACTTTTTCATAGCTTCTTCTAACCGTTCCTTATCAGCTTCAGGTAGCCTAGGGTTATTGAGACACGCAGTTAGTTTCGTGAAATGAGGGCGAGAAAATTCAGGCATAGATTAAACTGGTTGTGAATATTTAAGGTGAACTTATTGAGTGGGTTGTTGATGTTGATAAATATTGATTTTTTTATCTAAAACAGGCGTTCTTTCAATATCTCGAACTTTGTCAATTGCATCTTCTAAAGATTTATAATTTTTGGGTGGAACTGAAGATCGACCATTTTTTAATACCTCAAACGCCACTTCTCTTGCAATTTTTTCAACAGTTTCTTTTTCTTTGTAACACTCATTATTTAAGTTGATAAAATTAATTATGTCTTCTCTGATGATTTTGCCAAACTTATTTTTGAATTCTCTCTTTTGTCTTAAAACTCTCTGAAAAAGATTGGCCCTTACCCCTATTTTCTCAATAATGTCAGCATTGTAAAAAGGGACTCCCAGAACATTAGATTCATTTCCGACAACAAATACAATCCGAGCATCATCTTTAGTTACTCTTGAAATCTCCCTTAAACTGTCAGCCATATCTAGGCAGTATTGCACTACCGTGTAAAAGCGATTTCCTCTATTTGCTCGGTTAGAGCCAATTTCTGACTTCGCTATCTTTAATATATCCCATCCTAATACTTCAGCAGAGCTGCGATAATTTTGATGGTAGTTAAATACATTTATGTACGGTGGAGAGGTGACAACAAAATCT
Organism: Microcoleus sp.; assembly: GCA_051652045.1. Lineage (GTDB taxonomy): Bacteria > Cyanobacteriota > Cyanobacteriia > Cyanobacteriales > Microcoleaceae > Microcoleus. The sequence goes on from JBOFTL010001121.1 coordinate 8,204, forward strand.
ATCGTATCGTTTTTCAGTGGCAGAGAACGAGCATCAGATAATTCTACTCTAATTTGCTTTTCAGAGTAAGGAAGCTTTTCAATTACATTTACTAAATCAGCAAATTTACTCTGTATACATTCATTGGTAATTATATTATTTTCAAGATCGAGAATAATTATTAAGACATCGAATAGTTTTGTTGATTCTTCATTTAACTCATTCCTGATTCTTCTTAACTTATTTGCCAGGTCGTGGACTGGGCTACTACTTTCAAAAATTATAAAGGGAAATTCTCTATCTATGAGTTTTCTAAGAATTTTGACTGTATCTTTTCTTCGATCGTTATTGATGAATTCATAGGTTCTGCTAATAATCCAAGCGGCAGGGTTAATTTCAAAACCATAGGCCTCAAATGCGAACATACCAGCCTCTAGCAAAACAGTACCACTACCTGCAAAAGGATCGAGAATAACTGAGTTAGACAAACAGTATGAGTTTAATATCACTTCAATAAGCTGTGGCGAAAACTGGCCTCGCCACGCAAATAGGTTAGATCTAATCTTATCAACAATATCGAGACTTTCTTGTGGGATGGGTTTGTCAAACTCTTTCGATTGCCAACCCTCATTATTTCTCAACTCATGCTTGTAAAACTCAGTGTAGTTTAACATATTCAGTACAGGAATAGATTCAGTAAAATGTTAGCCGATCGAACTTTGATGGATATACTTCTTCATCTACCTGCAATCTACTGGAAGTTAAAATTTCGATTGTGAGACATCCTGCTAATTCGATCGCACTAACGGTATAAACTGCTGCAAATAACTCTTTTGCCACATACTAGAAAAATTGTTAGCGATTTGACTTAATTTATCAAATTTAGGAATCAACCTAGATTCTTTGCGTTTGTCCAAAGCCGCAATCGTGGCAAAAAATAGTGCCAATACAGCCAAAAAAACCACCATTCCAATAAAAAACAAAGTCCAATAAATCAGAAACTCTGTATGATAGTCTCCAGTAAATAGCGAATTAATTACTGAATCGGAAAAATACAGCATCAGTCCTATCGAAAACCACAGCCCCAACAATACCCACGTCCACCTGAGAATATTAGTTGCTGTTTTGTTATTTTTGGAAGCCGAAAGTTCTAACTCTCTAATCTTAGTATTAATTCTCGATGTAACTTGACCTAAAGCATTCTGCATCGCATCTCGGATGGCATTTAACTCACTATCGAGGTTGATGCACTCTTCTGAAGTGCTTTTCTGCAGATTGATATTTTGGAGTTTGTTGTGGTGTACTGACAGTTTGTTAGCTAGCGTGTAATCCAATACTTGCAGTCGATCGACCGTCAAATGTAACAATTCCATGTTAGCATCGATCGATGCTTGACAATCTGCGATCGACTTAATTAACTTGCTGAGATTGCCGATACGATCGTCCACTGTATGTTGATATGCCTGCTGTTTTTCTAACAAAAAGTTGGCGATTCCCGGATCGCGATCTCGACAGGCAGACAACGCTTCTAAGTAGACGCTTTCTATTTCTATTTTACACTTATCTAGCGATGCTTTGAATTCCTCTATTTCAGGAATTGTCATCGCTTCTAGCTGGCGGTTCTCTAAGTTAAATTTGTACGCCAGTGCTTTTATTATCGGTGCCGATTTGCGATCGAAATTGTCCTTGTAAGGATCTAAAATAGTGGTAACTTTCTCTTTGACTGTTACTTCGGGATGTTCGATAAACTCAAAAATTTTCGCAACGATTTTAGCAAAATCCTCCGATTCCAACTTGTTTTTAGCTGCCTCTAAAAACTTGGAAATCGTCGCGTCATTTTCTGCGTTCAATCCGTACTGAACTTTAGTAACCGCGATCGCAGCAAAGACTCGATCGAGCCAAAATAGATAGTTTTCGCAATCCATATCCAAGCTAAACAGCAGCCAACTCGGACCGTACACCCAAAAATCTAAATTATTTTCAGCTTCCTTAGCCGTACCGTTTTTATTCTCACTTTCCCCCGAAATTCCATTATTATTTACTAACAATTCAATCTGTTGTTTGGCAACCTGCAACTCAAATTCTGCCACATCTATACTGACATTCGCTGTGCTGTCAATATGATTTTCAATTCCCGGTCCTTGCCATTCTTCCTGCAACCAAATTGACTTAATACTAACAGCAGCAGACCATCTAATTAAAGCTGTCGCGCCCGATCGCGCTTCCTTTTCCAGCACTGACAGCAAGTTTTTGCTAAAATCACTAATCCCGTCTGCTATCTCGCTTTTTAACTGCAAATCTCGCACTTTACCGATTGCTTGAATTGCCAAGGCCCGAAACAACAAATTCTGATGCGGTTTTCTCGCAGCCTCCAGGATATCTTCTCCTAAAATTCCGCTTTTGGGTACATCCAAAACTTCAACAAAAGGGTCGATACCGCACTGCTGTAAAATTCCTTCAACGGTGCTGATTCTTTGCCAAGGCTGATTGCATTTACCGAGATAGAAAGTTAGTGCTGTCCCACTGCATTCCATCGACTCGGGAATGTCACTGCGATCGAGATGCCATTGATTGCTAGTCATGTTTTTTTGCCCTGACAATTGCTAGATATTGTGCTAGATATTGCTGAATATTGACGCTTTTGCCTGATGCTGACTGCAACTTTACACCTAAGACTGATTTTTGTCAATAGAATGCAGAAGAGTAGCGGATGTTGCAGAAGAGTAGCGGATGCAGCGGATGTTGTAGGGGATACAGCAGCGGATGAATTATCGATTTACTACTTGACAATTAGGGTATCTCTCCCCCATTAAGAAGGGGGAACTGGAAGTATTCAAAATCGGTCATCTTAGGGTTTCTTTGCGGGAGTTTTTAAGATTTTATCTGCTACCATTTTGTCAACGATTAAATCGCTGACAATACGAGAACCGTGTAAAGTAAAATGCAGACCGTCGTTAACTTTAATATATCCCCGTTTGCCGGATTTGTCCGCAACAACAGGCGCAAATTCGTCCCCCGATGCAAAAGT
>JBOFTL010001122.1:0-9277 GCA_051652045.1 Microcoleus sp.
TAATACAAATGCTGCAAATGGCGACATCGTGGCTGTAGTCAAAAGTAATTTTGCTTTTTCTCCCGCCGACCGCTCCGGTGAGGCCGGAGCTCTTTTGGGATTCATTGGCGCTGGGAGAGCATTCGAGTCCCACCAGGTACACTACGCACTCCTGTTCATAAAAGGTCGAATAGGAGCAATGGAATTATTTGATGAAAGTAACGCACGTCTAATCACCAGTTACAGCTCGCTCCTAGAATCTACTCGCGATCCAGCTAATCCAACACCGACACCAACAATCAAGCTGGATGTAAGCGGAATCCTCAGAACGCAACAACTACAATTAGCGCACAATTTTCTTCTGCGTAGCGATCGCCTTCCTAAGTCAATGGATGAATGGTTGAGCTTGAAAAACCCAACTAAACCAGGAGAATTCTACGGGGGTTTTGCCGCTGGGAAATTGTTCTCTTCTGATAAATCTCTTAATGCTTCGGATGTACGGATGAAGAAAGATATCAGAAATTTAAGTAAAGTCTTAGATAAAGTTCTGTCATTGCGAGGTGTTAGTTTCCAATGGAAAGATTCACAACCAGAAACTTTACCTCAATTGGGCATGATTGCTCAAGAGGTTGAAACTGTATTTCCAGAACTTGTAGAAATGGGTCCGAACAACATGAAGGCAATTAATTATACAGGATTCATTGCCATTTTGATCGAAGCGATTAAGGAGCAACAAGAGCAAATTGAAAAGCTAAACTTGCAAATTTCAGAGTGAAAAAAAATTAGCATATTATGAAACAACAACTCGAACAACGCCTCCAATCCCTCAAAGCCGAATTTGAAGCCGGACAGAAAATGCTGGCTGATTTAGAAGCCAAACAAGCCACTCTGCGAGATACCTTACTCCGCATCAGTGGCGCGATTCAGGTACTCGAAGAAGTATTAAACGAACCATCTGAAACAGACGACAATGGCAGTCAGCCAGTAGAATCTGTCAGCGCAGAAGTCGTAACAACATCAGTAGATGCAAGTTGACGCTCGCTGCCATTCCAAATGACTAAAAAGTGAGGATCGCCATGATTCAAGCAGTACCAAAACTACTAACCTTTGATGAGTTCCTTAACTGGGACGACGGAACAGATAGAACCTTTGAGTTAATTGATGGTGTACCGATGCCAATTAGCGAACCCAATGCTAACCATGAGGATGTGGCAGACAATCTTTGCTACTTACTTTACGAACACTGTTTGTCCTTTAACCTGCCTTATGTTCCCAAACGCCTGAAACAGGTCAGACTGAATGCAGAACCGGGAGAAAAAGAGAAAAGTCGCAAAGCAGATATTGTGGTGTTCGCCAAAAGTGAATGGCAGCGAATGAAAGCCAGTCCCAGTCCAGCCGCAGCTTATACAACTCCTCCGATGATTATCGAAATTGTCAGTACCAATTGGCGTGACGATTACGGGATTAAACTGGTTGAGTATGAAGCTTTAGGTGTTCCTGAATATTGGGTTGTAGATTATGCCGCTCTAGGCGCAATTCGATATATTGGTAATCCCAAACTACCAACTCTCTCTGTATACCAGCTTGTCGATGGGGAGTATCAAGTGCGGCAGTTTCGAGGGAGCGATATCATTGAATCTCTCACATTTCCCGAACTGAATCTGACTGCGGAAAAAATTTTTCAGGCTCAAAAGTAGGAATTCAAGGTTATGACTGTTGCAACACCCGTCACCATTCTCCTAAAAAATATTCAGCTCAACCCAGGTAGTCTAATGACTATCCGTGACGTAACCTGGGAGCAATTTGAGGCGATTCTGGAGGAAAGAGAAGCAGAAGGAATCAGAACAAGAATCGCTTACAGCAAAGGAACATTAGAAATTATGTCACCCCTTCCTGCTCACGAACGACCGCACCGAATTATTGGCTATATCGTTACCGCACTCCTCGATGTCCAAGGACGAGAGTGGGAAGACTTTGGTTCTACAACATTTAGGAAGAAAGCAAAAGCAGCAGGACTCGAACCCGACACCTGTTTTTATATTCAAAATGCTGAACAAATGCGCGATCGCATGAGAATAGATATGACGATCGATCCCCCGCCTGACTTAGCCATTGAAGCTGATGTCACCTCCAAAACGACACTCGAAATCTATGAAGCATTAGAAGTTCCAGAAGTGTGGATCTATACTGAAGAAAAGTTCGCAATTCACGTTCTCGTCGATGGGAAATATGTAGAATCTTCTACCAGTCCTACTTTTCCCGATTTACCCATTTTGGATTTGATTCCTCAGTTAGTCGATCGGGCATTCACCGATGGCAGCAGTACAATGCTCAGAGAACTGAGAAAGCAGATGAGTTAGAAGTTAAGCAGGCGCGATCGCACATTTTATACCCATTTCCGGAGGAAAATTTTATGGAACGCCAACATCTAAGTCAAACTAAAAATGCGATCGCCCCACCTCAAACCCAAAGTCATGCGAGCGATCGATCTTCTACTCATCCTATTGAAGAATTGCAAGGGGCGATCGGCAATCAAGCCGTTAACAAACTGCTGGCAGATCGACCCATAGTTCAAGCAAAACCGATGTTTGGGGGTTTATCTCAAGAGTTTTGCTGTGATTTGACACAGATAAACCAACCCATTCTAGCGAAAGAAGCTGATAGTGCCAGTGTAAAAGAAACGCACATAGAAAACAAAACTGGACTACCAGACAACCTCAAAGTAGGGATAGAAAATCTCTCTGGGATAGCGATGGATGATGTGAGGGTTCACTACAATTCTTCTAAACCCTCCGATTTACAGGCATTAGCATACACTCAGGGAACAGATATTCATGTTGCGCCAGGGCAAGAACAGCATTTACCTCATGAAGCATGGCACGTTATACAGCAAATGCAAGGGCGAGTAAAGCCGACATTGCAGGCGAAGGGCGTATCAATCAATGACGACGAGGGTTTAGAACATGAAGCGGATGTGATGGGAAAAAAAGCTTTACAGATGAAACGTACCCATCCAGCAGTGATTGAGGTTCCCTCTCGAAAATCAGCTAGTCGAGAAAACATGGCAAAAGTGTCTGTCAATACGAGTGCGTCATCAGTAATTCAGAGATTAACAATAGAAAAAATAAAAGGAGTTGCAGACAATTCATCTAATTTTTTAAAGCTTCGCTACAAGGCGCTTTTGCTATCAGATACATTCAAAAATGAAGTACATAAAATAATAACAACATCCAAGGAAATAACCTTATTTCTTGTCGATGGATTAGGAACAGCAGATTATTCCTACGCAACACACACAATAAGAATCTGGAATCAGACGAATGAAAATGGAATTCAGAGGTATAAAAGCAATCAAGAAATAAGAGACAATCTTATCTTTGAGCTACATAATGCTAAGAAAAGAGGAGAGTTTTCCAGACTGAATAAGGCGTATTTCATAAAAGGGTTAGACGACGACAAGAAAAATGCTGCGTATGCATTGGCGATTGAATGGATAGAATGGTTTCATATAGCGCAACAAATAATAAGAATAGAAAACATCAATAAGGATGCCTCTACAAACCTTCTGACCAATCAATTCAAAGTTTATTTTGTAGGCGACCATTGGACAAGCTTTCGAGGATACCTAAAAACTCAAGTCGAGACAGGACACACAAAACACTACGATAAAAATGCGGTAAACAATCTATGGAAAGGTTGGAAAATCTTAACATCGATAGAGGAACGCAAGAAGGGAACAGTACAGATAAATAATGATGAATTTGACCCCCAAGTAACAGGTCAGAAGCCCAGCATCAAATTACGAACTAATCCATTTCTATTGGACTCTATGATATCCGAGGGGTTTGTAACAAAAGATTAAAAAAACAAGCTATTGCTTATAATTAGTATAGCAATTTCGACTGATAAAAAATGGTAGATACAACATCACCGATCGCCCGCAATTCCCCCCTAGATGAATTACTCCCTTTATTGCAACGCCTAGACCAATTATTAGAGCAAGCTATTGCCACCGCCCAAATAGTTTATGGAACAGCAGCCGCCAACGATTCCTATCGAGGACTGCACGTTAATATCGAAGAAACCGAACAATTACTCCAACGAAAACCAGCCGCACCAGTATTTCAAATCGACCCGCAACTACCAACAGAACCTATTAGTAATTCGATCGCACCAGATTCGCGACTGGCACGATTAATCCACACATTCGGACTGTCGGATTTCGATCTAGATATTATCGCGATCGCCCTTGCCCCCGAACTCGATCGCCGTTACGATCGCCTTTATGCCTACCTCCAAGATGATGTGAGATGCAAGCGTCCCAGCGTCGATCTTGCCCTCAATTTACTTTGCGATTCAGCAGCAGATAAATTAGCCAAACGCAGCCATTTCTCTGCCGATGCGCCCCTGATTCGACATCAGTTATTGCACCTGGTTTTAGAGAACGATCGCGCCCAACCTACGCTTCTCGCCCGCGAATTGCACCTCGACGATCGAGTGGTTCGCTTTTTATTGCAACAACCGGGATTGGACGATCGACTCGCTCATTTCTGCCAACTAATTCATCCTAACACTTCCCTCAACGATTTATATTTGAATCCTGAAATCGAACAAGCTTTAGCAACCTTAGTTAGCGAAGATTGGCAAACACAAAAACCGCTGCATTTCTATTTTCAAGGAACCGATCGAGTTAGCAAACACCTAACCGCTGAAGCATTGGCAGCAGCAATTCAAGCTCCTTTGCTGTCGGTAGATTTAACTAAAATAGCAGATAATAAAACTAATTTTGCACCTACTTTAAACTCAGTATTTCGCGAAGCTTGGTTTCAGAAGGCACTGCTTTATCTCGACGGATTTGATGCCTTATCAAACGATCGAGCGATGCTTGAGGAAGATTTGATGAGAGCGATCGCCCAACACGAAAGCATTACCATCCTAGCAGGCATCCAACCCTTAATACCTAATCATGCTGTGCCAGTCGAAACTATTACCGTACAGTTTCCCATCCCCGATTTTGCCCAACGCCGCACCTGCTGGCAAACTCAACTGCAAACAGCAGGAATCTCGATCGATCCTGACGAATTAGACGCCCTATTAGATGCCCTAGCAAGCCGCTTCCGCCTCACTCCCCACCAAATTACCAGTGCCGTTAAAAATGCTGGCAATGCGATTCGCTGGCAAGCAGCAACTGCTGAAAAAAACACTACTAATACTTTACTATTATTTGCATCTGCCCGCGCGCGATCGGGCCACGATTTAACCGCACTAGCGCGGAAGATTGAACCTCAATATACATGGAATGATATTATCTTACCCGCCGACCATCAAACCCAACTTAGAGAAATTTGCAATCACATCAAATACCGAAATCTCGTACATGAAGTGTGGGGGTTCGATCGCAAACTCTCCCTCGGCAAAGGTTTGAACGTGCTGTTTTCCGGCCCTCCCGGTACTGGTAAAACAATGGCGGCGGAAGTCATCGCTAGCGAATTGCAACTCGACCTTTATAAAATTGACTTGTCACAAATTGTCAGCAAATATATCGGTGAAACTGAGAAAAATCTCAACCGAATTTTTACTGCGGCGGCTAACTCTAACGCCATTCTGTTCTTCGACGAAGCCGATGCTTTGTTTGGCAAACGATCGGAAGTTAAAGATGCGCGCGATCGCTATGCTAACATCGAAATTGGCTACCTGTTGCAAAAAATGGAGGAGTATGAAGGACTCGCAATTCTGACTACCAACCTGCGTTGCAATATGGACGATGCTTTTGTCAGACGACTGCGTTTTATCATCGAGTTTCCCTTTCCCAACGAACAGCAACGCCGCCAAATTTGGTCAAAGATTTTGCCCGATCCGATGCCTTGCAGTCCTGACTTAAATTTAGATTTCCTAGCGCGTCGCTTTGAAATTACAGGTGCTAATATTCGGAATATTGCGCTGGCAGCAGCTTTTTTAGCGGCAGATGATGGGAGAGTTATTAATATGAATCACCTACTTCAGGCGATGCGACGAGAATACCAAAAGTTGGGTAGAATTTTGATGGAAGATGATGTTATTTTACCTTAGAGGACTGAAGTCCTTACTACAAACGTTAGAGGACTGAAGTCCTTACTACAAACGTTAGAGGACTGAAGTCCTTACTACAAACGTTAGAGGACTGAAGTCCTCACTACAAACATTATTACAAACATTCGATCGCCACGGTTCGTAGTAAGGACTTCAGTCCTCTTCTCCCCGCCCCTACAAACTACCCCTTTAGATAGATCGCGATTCCCACTGCCATTAAAGCATCAATGATTTTAGCTACTGCTTTTTTCCGCGACTTGTTTTGTTTAGAAATAATTGCGGCTGCTGGTGACAATCGATCGCACTCTGCCATCGATAAGTCTTTTGAAGTTAGCACGATCGCGGGTATTTGACAAGTGGCTGGATGAGATTTTAAATTTTCTAATACTTCAAATCCATTCATACCGGGCATGACTATATCGAGAAATATTGCCTGCGGCTGATGTTCGATCGCCCTTTGCAAACCTTCAGTTCCGCTAGCAGCTTCGATTGCAATACAATCAATTTCTGCCAGCAAATCTTTGAGCGAATAACGAAAAGCTTCTTCATCGTCTATAATTAAAATTGTCGGCGGTGATTTTTTCCCGTTTTGCTCGAAATTCGAGATAGTTTCTGGTGTTAGTTTCGGAGGCTCGATCGACCCTCCGACATCTTTTTCAGTTGCTCCTAAATAAACAATTGGAATGCTAACAAAAAATGTCGATCCTTCACCTGGGATACTGTGAACTTGAATGCTTCCTCCCAAAAATTCAGCAAGTTTTTGACACAAAGGCAATCCCAATCCCGTGCCTTTAACGTGTTGCTGCAAGGGATTTTCGATTTGGACAAATTCTTCAAAAATCTTCGTTCGATCTGCTGGAGCGATTCCTACGCCAGTATCTGCGACGGAAAAAGTAATTGTATTGCGATCTGTCATTTCGGCAGCTACTCGGACTTCACCTGCTTCGGTAAATTTCAAGGCATTGGAAATGAAATTGCGCAAAATTTGCGAAACTTTGCCTTCGTCTGTATTGAGAGTAGGAAGTGCGATCGGTTCTTCAAATATTAAGGCAACCGCAGAGTTTTGAGGTAACAGAGGCCGCATCATACCCCGCAGGGCGCTAAATAAATCTACTACTTCAAAATCAGCAACGCGGACTGTAACTTTCCCTGCTTCTACTTTAGCTAAATCCAAGGAATCGTTAACTAATTCAGCTAAGACTTGGGCAGATGTGCGGATGAAATTTACTTGTTTGTCCTGCTCCTCTGAAAGTTCCCCATCGATGCGATTTAACAGAATTTCAGAAATGCTTAAAATTGCAGTTAGCGGAGTGCGAAACTCGTGACTCATGTTAGAAAGAAAACTGGTTTTGAGTTCGCTAACCCGCTGGATTGATTCAGCTTTGTCGTTTAATTCTGCATACAGGGCAATGACTCCTCGGTTGGTATCTTCTAATTCTTGATTTAACTGTACCAGTTCTTCTTGCCGCTGCCGGAGTTCCTCTAAAGTACGCATCAATTCCTGATTTTGCTGCTGAATTTCGCTGTAAGGATCGTCAGGAATTTGACGGGCTAGATTGTCGAGAAATTGATTTAATTCTGCCGGAGTCAGGACGGGCATTTGTTTGGAAAAATGCTCGATCAATTCCACCGAAGTACCGCTATCAGGAGAAGATTCAACGCGGACTTCATCCATCAAGCGTTTGGCGGCTGCTAATCCCATAACCGCGCCGGTTTGCGATCGAAAATTCGGACTCAAAACCTCAGATAAATCGGCAATTCCCGGCCCGCTATCGGAAATGCGAATTAAAAAAGTTTGCGAAGATTGACCTTCGACAATAAATTCTACTTTGCCACCGCCGGCATATTTAAAAGCATTGCGGGCAATTTCTGAAACCGCCGTAGCGATGCGAGTTTGTTCCCGCGCCTCGAATCCCAGTAAACTAGCGATTTGGCGGGCTCTTTGGCGTACTTGCACGATGTCTTGTTCAAAGCGGACTTCAGCAGTCAAGATCGGGTAAGTCATTCTGAATCCCTCTCCTTTGCTACGATAACAGTCATATCATCGCGCGATCTCTTAAAATCCCGGTAAAGTACGGCTGCGATTAAAGCCGGATGTTTCGAGGCCAAACCCGGATAGCGGTTTAAATCCCACTGGGTGCCCAAACCATCGGAGTGCATGATGAGTATGGAATGCGGGTTCCAAGGATAGGTAAATTCTTCTACTTTGCGCATTTGATGTCCGATCGTGCCATTGTAAGAAACCATGCTGCGAGTTTGGGTGTCGGTGTAAATTACGCCCGAAATATTGCCAACTCCGGCAAAACAGACAGTATTTTGAGTGCGATCGATTTGGGCGATCGCGGCGGCGGCTCCTCTGGTATGTTTTAAGGCAGCATGGGCTTTCTCTAAAATAGCTTTCGGTCCGAGTTTGGGATTGACTTGAAACACAGCGACTGCTTCCCGCGACGCTTCCAAGGCCAAACTGCCGTAACCGAGCCCGTCTGCTACTAAAATCGAGTTTTTGTTGCCGCAGTTTTCCACAGCCCAGGAATCCCCGCAAATTTCCTCTCCTGCCTTCGGCAAGTTGATAACCCCAATTTCCAAAGAATTTGGATCTGGCAGGGCTTCCTCGCGATTTTTGTCGGGTTCTAGGCGCGCTATTAAGGCGGTTCCTACCTCCGGTACCGAGTTAATTTCAAAAAACTTGGAGAGGCGTCTGATAGCGCCGAGTCCGGTGCCGGGGGTTCCCGCAGTGGAAAAACCGTCTCGCAAACATTGACCGACATTTGTCATGCCCGGCCCGCGATCGATCGCTATAATTTCTATGCTATCTCGACTGCCGGTATTTGGGATTTGCAGGATAATTTCTCCTTCGCGGGCGTATTTGAGGAGATTTTTTGCTGCTTCAGTGGCGACAATAGCAACTTTACCGCGATCGGTTTGATTAAATCCGAGTTGGGTGGCGAGGGAGACAGCGAGGCGGCGTACTTCTCCAACTTGACTTTCTTCGGTTACGGACAGAGATGTAGAATCCATGCGATTTTAGATTTTAGATTTTAGATTTTAGATGGTTAATTTTAGATTAGTTGATTTGACAGTGATAATTGGTAATTGGTAATTGGTAATTGGTAATTCTCCCCCTCTCCCCCTCTCCGTCTCCCCCTCTCCCTCTTTCCTTCTTCCTCCTTCCTCCTTCCTTCTTTCTTCCTCCTTCTTCCTCCTTCCTCCTTTCTTCCTTCTTCCTTCT
>JBOFTL010001123.1:0-1672 GCA_051652045.1 Microcoleus sp.
GGTTAGTGGTCTTGCTCAATCAGCATCTCGTGATTCTAGCTTTCTGGCAAATGCTGGAATTCAAGCTGGTTCTCAACTTGTTCAAGGCGCTGTTTATGGCGGTTCTTCTCAGCCACAAGGCGAATCATATTACAAATTCGACGGTTCTATTAAACTCGTTGCTACTCAGGATCTATCAATCTGATGTACAAACAAATTACTCTTCTGGTTTTGCTAACTTCTTTCCTTGACTGGCACCCAGTCCTCGCTTTTGGTCGAAAAGTTGTTGACTGTAACTCTGTCAAAAATGGATTAACCGTTTCTGTCCCTCAAGGGCTAGGTGTAGACATAAAACTGTCCTGCGGTGGAGATCTCGCAGATGTTAGATTGTCTGATGAGTCGCGTTTTATCGTTGGCAAGCGTGGCCCACAGCACTTGTATATACGACGAATTGCCCCTCTATCTATTCCTGGTTTGTTACCATCCTCGGACGGATCGGTAATGCTTACGTCTGTTACAACGGATGGCAGCGTTTATCAGTTCCGTTTAGTCTCCGGCAATGCTGGGTATACTTTTTTGGATGTTGGTGCTGTATCCCAGCCAAGTTTTAAGCCAATACCTCCCAAGCCTAGGCTAACGGCATTGTTGCCAGTCGAAACACCTGCGCCTACATCGAGTCCTTTTTCTATTGATTTAAGGAACGATAGTTCTCTTGTCCCTCCTGTTGTCATTGATTTAAGGTCTAGACCATCAGTTGCTCCTATTGTGACTACTAATAGGAATTCTGAAACATCAATCCCTAAAATCTCCTCGGCAACCAATTCCTTGCCTGTGTCTGTGGCATCATCTACTGAGAGCATAAAGCCCGAGAAGCCTAAAAAAACAAAAAAGATTAAGTTAAAGAAAGAGAAAAAATCTAAACTCCTCAAAATTGAAGCTCCAAAGATTCAACCTGATAACGCCAATAAACCTTTAGTCACGTCCTCATTAGTTGCATCCGAATCTTCCCCAGTTATTCCCCATATCAGTAAAACAACTTTTTCAAGTTCTTCAAGCGATTTAGCAAACTCTATTGTCAGGGGATTAGCTGTTGCAAATCGTACCAAGGAAATTGGCTATAAATCTACAGTTAGTGCAAAAACTCAAGATTTAGTTATCAATCTGAGAAGAGGAGACTCCTTGGACAAGGCAATCACAAAAGCTGGAATTGACCGAAAGATTGTTGATCGACTTCTTTCGTTGGGAGATAAGAATGCAAAAAATTAAATCTTTTATTCTTGTCTCAATAATTATCATTTTTTCTTTAATTCTTCCTGGAGTTCCTGTATTTGCTCAAGTTCTTAATTCGGCTGATTATTCATTAAGTAACTTCACTTATTCAAACTTAGGAAATTTTTCGGGTGAAGGTACTTTATTGATTGCGGATCAAAGTGTTTTATCTAGGTTGTCTTACAATCCAAATCGATCCTGGCGTGTTGGGTCCCCTGTCGGAAACGTGATGCAGCTAGGAGATACTTATTTATTTGGTCTGGGGCGAACCCCATGGCGCAATTTAATTAATGGAGATCATTATAAAACATCCATCGCAGATGGGTTCGCTTCTGCCGGGTCTCTTAGTCTTAATGAATTTATAGCGGCAAACCCTGATCTTGCAAATCAAGGAGTTCGCACAAATCCTTTGCTAGAAAGTATT
>JBOFTL010001124.1:0-2691 GCA_051652045.1 Microcoleus sp.
ACCCTGTGGTCATCGACCTATTCACAGCATAGCGTAGCAGTTTTGCTACTATTTTTAGTGCCAAACACGATCGACGCACTAATCACACCTGTCTTGTATAAACTTTGGATTCCAGAAGGTAACCTATTCGCCAAAGTACAAAATATTTTGAAGTATGCACTGCTCATTTTACCAAGCCCCTTAATTAATACGACCCTTGGCGTGTTGTTGACTTGTTGGGGAGGAGCTGCACCTTGGTCGGCATATTGGAGTTACTGGCCGCAATGGTATCTTACAGTGATTACCACCCCATTCAGCATCACGCCGATTCTCCTTGCTTGGGGATCGAAAACTCAAAACCCGATCGAGTTTGACAAGCGACAATTGTCAGAATTGGGAATCGTCATTTTTTTCATAGTGCTGATCTGTGAAATTAACTTTACAACCAAAGCACCACTAGAATATTTGCTGCTAGTTCCCTTGCTGTGGTCGGCATTTCGCTTAGGCGTGCGAGCAGCAACCGCACTGCTATTGCTAGTAGAAATCGCCGTACTGACAGCAGCAAAGTTTCAGATGGGTTCCTTTGCAGATAAATCGGTATTTGCAGCCGTATTACTATTGCAATCTTTTGTAGCTGTGTCAGCATTAATTACCTTTACGACGCTAGCAATTGTTAACGAAAATAAATCCGCTGAATTGAAGCTTCGCAAGGCAAAAAACAAATTAGAACAGCGCGTAGAAACACGCACCGCAGAACTCAAAGAGGCAAAATTACTCGCAGAAAGTGCTAATCAAGCTAAAAGTGAATTTTTGGCAAACATGAGCCACGAATTTCGCACGCCGCTCAATGGAATTTTAGGCTACGCTCAGATTTTGCAGCGTTCGCGAACTCTGAAGGAAACCGATCGCAAAAGTGCCACCACGATCCATCAGTGCGGCGAACATTTACTCACGCTGATTAATGATGTATTAGATCTGGCGAAGATCGAAGCTCGGAAAATGGATATTCATCCAAAAGATACGCACTTTCCCTCATTTTTGCAAAGCGTCGTGGAGATGTCCCGCATTCGTGCCGAACAAAAAGATATTCAGTTTTTCTACGAAGTCGATCCGGGCTTGCCTGCGGGGGTAAGACTCGACGAAAAACGCCTGCGACAAGTATTGATTAATTTGTTGGGCAATGCCATTAAATTCACTGATGTTGGTTCAGTTACCTTTCGGGTGATTCCGATCGAGCGTTACTCTCTGGAAAATTCAATTATTTGGACATTTCGGTTTGAAATTCAGGATACTGGAGTAGGCATGACGGCCGAACAAATAGACAAAATTTTCCTGCCCTTTGAACAAGTCGGCAAAATAGAAAAACAAACAGAAGGAACTGGATTGGGATTAACCATCAGTCAAAGCATCGTGCAGATGATGGGCAGCCAGATTCAAGTTGAAAGTATTCTAGGAAAAGGCAGTCATTTTTGGTTCGAGTTGGTGTTATCAGAAGCACGCGAATGGATTGTCAGTTCGCGGGTGACTTCCTATGGTATAGTAATTGGATATGAAGGCGAGCGACGGAAAATTCTGCTGGTAGATGACCGTTGGGAAAACCTCGCCGTACTGACTAATCTCTTAGAACCTATCGGCTTTGAAATCATTACAGCCACTAACGGTCAAGATGGACTCGATCGAGTGCGTATCTTCAATCCTGATTTGGTAATTACAGACTTAGCTATGCCCGTGATGAACGGGTTTGAAATGGTCAAGCAAATACGCGAATCTGAGGCCATGAAAAATCAAATTATTATTGCTTCTTCAGCTAGCGTCTTTGAATTTCACCGCACCGAAGCCCGCACCGCTGGTTGTAACGACTTCCTGCCAAAACCAGTGCAAGTAGAAGAGTTGCTGCATCAACTCCAGCAATATCTTCAGCTAAAGTGGATTTATGAAACAACAGACGCGATCGAATCAGCTTCCGATCGAAATACAGATGTCGGCAATACGGATTTGAAAGTGCCACCACCTCACGAACTCCGAATACTGTACGAAGCAGTGCAGCGTTGTCGAGTAGCGGATATCCAAGCTGAAATGCAGCGGATTAATACACTAGGATTGGAGTACAAAAATTTTACAGATCGCGTACTTATCTTAGTCGGTGAATTTGACATTGACGCGATCGCCGCACTGATTGAACCTTATCTTTGACTTGTTAACTCTAGAGCGTTCTACGGACGCTATGCACCCATGATGAATCATATAAACTCTCTCTTCCCCTCTCCCCCTTATGTTTATAAGGAAACAAAGTTTCCACATCCTGCATTCACCGACAAGCTAAATTATCACATTTAAAATATCAAATCTTAT
Source organism: Microcoleus sp. (assembly GCA_051652045.1). Lineage (GTDB taxonomy): Bacteria > Cyanobacteriota > Cyanobacteriia > Cyanobacteriales > Microcoleaceae > Microcoleus. Next base: position 2,332 of record JBOFTL010001124.1, read on the forward strand.
GTCCTCTAATTCTATTTTGATTGTTGACGATACTCCCAACAACATCCGCTTATTATTCGATCTGCTAAATCGATCGGGCTTCGTAGTTTCAGTCGTCAAAAGCGGTGAAACAGCCCTCCAAAAACTTCCCCAGATTCAGCCGGATTTAATTTTGCTGGACGTAATGATGCCGGGGATTGACGGATTTGAAACCTGCCGCCGCATCAAAGCCAATCCCGAACATTCTGATATTCCGATTATCTTCATGACTGCCCTATCAGACACCGAGCGGATAGTTACCGGTTTGCAACTAGGAGCAGTAGATTATATCACCAAACCCATTCAATTTGAAGAAGTTCTAGCACGGGTAAATATTCATCT
>JBOFTL010001125.1:0-14025 GCA_051652045.1 Microcoleus sp.
GATCGCAGTAAATTATAACGTCGTAGACGGCGGTGCGGGGTTACAGGGCATCTGGGATATTGGTGCCAACAAAGTTAAAGCTCTTGGATCTGCAACAGAATTAACAATTGGCACTACCACAGGACTTGCCACAAATCTAAGGTTTCCTGGTGGCACTAACTATATAAATTATCGTGTAACCACAGCTCACAATGGACTTTTGCTTAATGATGAAGTCCGACAAACTATCAATGCATCAGGAATTACCTGGACCAGGATAGACGGAACTGCATTACCCGGCGCAACCCCACTCACAGCAAATTTAGTGAGAACTGGCGGTTCAATCATTGAGAGTATTGAATTCAATGCTGGAGTTATTACTGCCAATACTCAACGGATTACGCTGGCAACAGATGACCCACTCAATACTGAAATTATTTCCAAGAATGCCATCCTGTATGACGATGGGGCAACCTTAGGCATTAAAGGCTGGAGACTTATAAGCCGGAATAGGGCAACAGGGACTAGGACAATCACGAATCTGCTTGATGATTATTCAGCAGCCATTCCTGTTAGTGCGACCAATATTAGAGAGACTTCTGCAACAAATTCATCTGGTGGCGGAATAGCCGTTTATTACGATGTCGTAGGAGGCTCATTCAACCTTGAGGGTGCATGGGACGTTGCCAATAGTCGCGTTTATCCAAAAGGAAGTGGAGCTGCACTTACAGTCGGGACCGCTACAGGGAATGCACGGAACTTATCTTTTGCTGAAAATACAGAATTTGTAGACTACACAGTCAATACAGCTCATAACGGCTTAGCGGTTAACGACCAAGTTCGCAAAAAAGTAACACCTTTGGGTGACACTTGGGCAAAATTAGATGGGACTGCTTTACCAGGTGCTAACCCAGTCGTCGCTAATCTGACCCAAACAAATCCTGCGATCGCATCATCTTCAACAAGAACACCGCTAACAGCGATCGCGAATTCAAGCATAACAATTGAGGTGCCAGAGCCTGGAGATACAGCAGTTGCCGGGTCAGCGACGATACCGTTTCGACCAGCTCCAGGGGCATTGGCCATAAGTGCGACACCAGGGGACCTTAATGGAATTCCAACTACAGCTACAGCAGTTTCGATTACAGTTTGGCCTAGCGTATTAACCAGAGACGATCTGGGTAATCGGAATCAAGCGTACCTAGCTGGTTTGTCGTTGATCTATACGATTGATGGGACCGACCCAGATTGGGGTACGGCTAACCTTACTCCAAATGGCCATCCAATGGGCTATGGCGGCCACTTAATCCTGAGTCGAGCCGATGCGTTAAATTTACGAGTTTTAGCAAATTCAGATACTAATACGGCGAATCCTGTAAGCCCAGGACGTCCGCAGCTAAACATTTATGGGCTAATAGGAACTGAGCCAGAGTACCCAATCTATCAATCATATGACTGGGCGCTTGTCTCAGGACTTTCATCAGGGAATAATCTGTCAGCCCAACTGCCAGTTTCTCTTGGGGCTAAAGCAGGGGCTCAATCATTAAGCATTGTTCCTGCTACCGATAGCATTTCGCCCCCAAAAGCGGCGTATCAATCGACCGTAACAGGAACCCGCGATGCAAACACGACAGCATATCTTGCAAATGATGTCTATGGACCACTTTTCCAACTCCAAAACATTGGCCCGTCTGGTGGTCATATAATTCTAAACAGCATTGACATAATCTTTAATCTTAATGCTGTCCCATCAGGGATGAGAAACTTTGTTCTTTATTTATACGACGCAATTCCTGCTAGTGGATTTACAGATAATGCACCCTTCAGTGTCCCCGCAGGAGATCGGGCTTCTTTACTGACTCCTTCTGGAATTTCACTGGGATCTGCCACCCTAAGTCGTGGCGGGGGTAGCGTTGTCTTGGAAATAATAAGCATAGATCTTCAGGCGAAGTTAGCAACAGGTCAAACCTCTCTATGGGGATACCTAGTTACAGAAAATGCATTTACACCTGATGCAAATTCAGAATCTTATAGTCTCAGAGCTAAATCTTTAAGTGTTTAGGATGAGTTGTGCCACGAGCTGGGTCTATTATTGATCGAACGGACAGCCCGGAAAACTTTGGTGCCTCAGTGCGATCGCTGAGGCAATCGTTACGCCTTAGTCAACAACGATTAGGGGAAGCATTGCACTATAGCCAAAGGCTGATTTCTGATATAGAGAACGGCAAGGTTTCCGCTAGCAAAGATTTTCAAGATGCATTTAATAACTTTGCGGCAAACGAGAAAAAAAATCGAGATGTACGCAATCGCTAATTTATACCTGTACACATCGAGGCAAATCTAAGACGATTGAGGCATCTTAATCTTTGCGGATATTATGCCTCGCAGTGGAAGTTTAGAGCAGCCAGCAACTGGGGTAACGGGGAGTGGTGGTAAATTTATCGCCTACTCTCCAGGAAATGACAAAAGTTATGTTGTAACAGTTGATGCGAATGGTGGCATCACACAAGCTTATGACAATGAAACCGCTACCCTTCTGATCGGAGCAGGCATTCCTACGGACCTTGAATTGGGCAGCGGGGCATCCATAGGACAAACGCGATGGGTCACTGTTACTGATACAGCAAATGCAAATTACGGTCAAACCTTCCCAGTATCAGAAGAAGATACCGGGACAAGCTTTGCTTACACCTATGCGACTGGAACCGAGAAAGGCCAAACATATACTCCACCTGCATCAGGGATAACGATTGATATTAAGCCAATTGAACTAACGATCAATTCACGGTCATTGGCGAGTTCTAACGCGATCGCGGTGGGGACAAGTTTTAGTGGCATTTCAAGCTATCCAACGCATGGGAAGGGATGCATTGTTGAGGTTGGGACTAATGGAACTGCTCCAATTATTGGAATAACTGTGCGCAATACTGAAATTCCAATTGCTAATCCATTATTGCCGCCGATCCTGCCAGGAATCACAAAGGCAACGTATGTCAAGACAAACTTGTCAGACAATCCAATGCCTGTGGGCACTGTCTTTTATTTGTCAAATCGTAGCGATGCAACAGCCGTTCAGTTCAGGCAATTGAGCGATGCAGAGGTAAGCGCATTATTGATTGGTTCCCCCCCTAGTCAAATCCTTCCCCAATCAACAGCCATTCCGTTTACTCCGGTCCAAACTTCCATTCCGTTGGGCCTGACTTTACCTGCTGTTGGCGCTCAAGTGACCGTGGCAATGACCCCTATGACGACTGCCTCAAATCAAGCCTTTATTTCAGGCGATACGGTGATTGCGACTGAAAGCAAAACCGATCAGAGTACTGCCAAGATTGCATGGTTTACAGTCGATTCTGTTGCAGGCGATAACGTGACCATGACGCATATTGCCCGGAATGGAGCATCAGCAGTTGGAACGGTCTTTGCGGCGGGGTCTACCGAAATTACAGGTCAAACCAGGCTGCCCATCCCGTCGCCTTTGGTGAGCGTGGCAACAGTAAAAATCGCCGCCAATTACCTCCATGTCACTGATGCGTTGAGTCTGACATCGACAGGATATAAGGTGGCGAAATCGCTTTATGACATTCAACCCGTTGCATATTGGTGCATCAAAAACGCCGGATCTCCCGATGTGGATATCAATACTCGGATGGGTGTTGAAGCGAATATCAGCAGCACTATCAAAATCGAGAACCGAACGGACCTTGAAAATTTTCGGTTAGTTAGCGCGGCCTCGTTGCGCTATTTGCCTGCATTAGAAGTCGTATTTTCGTAATTTTGTCAGGAGACCAATACAGTGGCATATCCACTCCAGACAGTAACTTTTACAGACGGACTTCAGATTGAGGATGCGTGGAATCTCTCAACGGATGCAAATTACGAAACGCCAGGACTTGTCAGTTGGGAACAACTCAATCAACTTGCAGGGAAGAAACCAGTCTTGGCCCCCACTGCAAAGATTCTAGAACGCGATCGCATCAATCTACTAACCATTGGAGAAACCTATACTCTTCCCACTGGCGCGGACAACGAAGACCCAATCCAATGGATTGTGCCACCAGGAACAGGCAATGTAACGGTCGATGGAAATGTTTATGCTGCGCCAACCGGAAATACAGCTTCTGGGCATGAAGTGTATTGGGATGGTACAAAGTATGTGGCGATCGCATCTTCTGCCGCCGTCTGGATTTTTGCGCCTGCATCAGGGACTAATGCTGTAACAGTTGTGACGGCATTAGCGCCTACCGCAAATGAGATACAGGTGTGGGCAGCAGCGCAATTGCCAGCCGTAAAGAATAGACATATTTACTATACGGGTACTGCTACCACGACAGATACCCCCACTTATATTTGGTGGGTTGATAGCGCTGGTGCTGCCAAGACACTTGAGTCGCCTACATCTGTGGTTGAGCAGGTAAAAACTGAGTTTGTTTTCAGAAACAACGCAACTCAAAATACTGCACCTACATCTACTGAATTCCCAAATCCTACTAATGAAGATGCGGCGATCATCGTACTCAATGATGGACGCAAGGAGTACTATGTCTATGCTTCAGGTGCATGGACACAACGCGGTAGTGTAGCCGCTGCTGTTGCTGATGGTCGCAATTTCTTGGCATCTCGAACGAATGCGACGGCTAATGTAGAGCCAACGACGACAGAGGTGCCATCGCCTAAGTCAGGTGATACCGCTGCGGTCTATCTCAACAATGGAAACATTGAGCAGTGGTTTCATAATGGTACGGCATGGTCTTTGATTTATACCGTCAATCCAACGACGTTGGATGGCAATACTGTATTTGTGGCAAGGACGACCGCTACCACTGGGTCTGCACCCACGAATACTGAAGTTGTAGCGCCCGTTAACGGTGACACTGCGATCGTATTCTTGAGCAATGGCTTACGCGAATACTGGAGCTATGGCACAGCATGGGCACTTGCCAAGACTGAAGGCGATAACCGAAGTGATTTTATCTTTCGGACTAACGCCACTCAAAATACTACGCCAACGAGTACAGAGTTTCCAAATCCTATCAATAATGACGCGGCGATCGTCGTTCTCAATGATGGGCGTAAGGAATACTATGCCTATGTTTCGGGTACCTGGGTGCAGCGTGGAGCCATTGCGCCTTTTGCTGTAGATGGTCGATGCATTTTGGTTCCCCGCACGAATGCCACAGCAAATACAGCACCGACGACTACTGAGGTTACCTCTCCTAAGTCAGGTGATACGGCGATCGTATTTCTAACAAATGGACTGAAGGAATATTGGAGCTATACGACCTCATGGGCACTTACTAAAACAGATGGGACTCTACCGCCTGCAAGCCAGCATGATTTTGGTTTGCCTACGCCTTTAGCCATTAGCCCAACTTCAGGAGTGCAAGCACATCTTGAGGGTGGTGCTGGCTATAGCATTGTCGCTTCAACATTGCCTGATAACTGGGAAGGCACTCTACTGAATACGACCAGTGCTGCTAGGACAGTGACATTCAGTGGTTTTGCTGGTGCGTTCATGCGTGATGGTACGGGGGCAACACTGACGAGTCCGTTGTCTGTGCCTGCCAATTCAGAATATCGGTTAGAGTCGGTTATCAATGGGCCGAACAGTTGGCTGAATGTGATTCCACAGGGCGGTGGCGGTAGTGCAGGCGGGTCTGTTACGGTTCAATCGGGAAGTCATGCATTTGGAAATACTGGGACAGGGCTTTCATCTCCATTCTCGGTTACGTTTGCAACGCCATTTAACAATGTTCCGACTGTTGAGCTAACTTATCAGTGGAATTACAACGCTAGTTCAAATGGTTCAGCATTAAGCCCTCCAATGCTTTTGGAAGGCATTTCAAAGACAGGATTTAGCTATCGCATCAATGGATCCCGAAATACGCTTGACCGTGTGATGTGGACGGCAGTAGATCCACAAATAACAGCTCAGGCTGGGACGACTGTTCTGACTACTCGTGCTATTACGGGATCCATTACATCTACCGGATATGACGGTGTAACATTGCCATATCTAATTCCGTTGGCGGCGGGGTTAGTGTTGAATACTGTGTTTCTTAATGGCACTGCTACGACAAACTTCGATGCAAACACAGGCATTGTTCGCATTACGCCAGCGGGGGCTGACGTTGCGGTGACGCATACGACAAGAGTTGGCGCGACGTTTAATTCACGACAGGTTGTTTCAACTCGTAACTTCATTAACTCAAATGGCGGTGGAGTAAACGGTCTGTCGATGGGTGCAGCAAACTCCAGTCTGCAAATTAGTGATGTTACTTTGCAGACTGGCGACCTTGTTGAACTCAAATGGCGGTTTAATTCGAGTGCTGCTCAGGATCAATTCATTAGTTTCTTGGTTGCGCCTTCTACCACTCAGCGAACGCATACCTGGATTGACCGTTCAGAGGAATGGGCGTTTGGTGCAACACTTAGTACAACGGTTAGCTATAGTTCTGGTAGTTATGCGTCTAGCCCAACGCTAGTAGAGGCAAAGGTTTGGCGGGATGCTGCAAACAAGGTTGTCGTGCCCACTGCCAGCACAGTTTTGACCCCTCGCGCCATTACCGGAAGCATAACCAGCACTGGCTACGATGGCGTTGATTTGCCATATCAAATTACTTTGCCAATCGGTCAAGTTCTGGACACGATTACCGTTACTGGCGGCACAGTTGCATCAAGTATTCAGATTGCCAATGCAGGGATAATCAAAATCAAGCCGCAAGGGGCTGACGTAGTGGTTTCTCATACTACCAAGGCAGGTGCTACATACCAAGGGATGCAGGTAGTAGCGTCTCAGTCTGGGCTTGCAACAGCGATAGGCAGTTCGGCAGTTAACGTGAATTTTGGCGTGACCTTACAGGCTGGCGATAGGATCACTATTCACGGCGATTACGCTGATGACGCTAACCAAGCCTATACGTTTATCCTCGGCTATGTAAGACCCAACACAACAACGAGGGCTTACTGTTACCCTGCCGCAAACCATGACTTAATATTTGCTTTCCCAGCAACGCTGACGAATACCGTACCTCTTACGCACGGCGGCGGCAATACCTCTTTCCGCATGAGGGCGTTTGTTATTGAGCGTAACGCAGCTAATGGCTTCGTAATACCGACTGCAACTACAATAGCCACAAAACGCACATTGACAGCGACGGGTGGGCTAAACACTTTCAAAGGGGCTACATCAGCCACTATCTTTGATAACTTTTCCATCCCGGTACAGTTAGATTTAAGTCCCAACAAGCAGCTAGACACAGTTAGCCCAGCCGCTAACGTGTCTATTATTAATCGGCTAACCGGACAGATTTTAGTCACGGCTACGGGCGCAGATTTGGCGATGACCTATACGGAAATTGCCGCACCTTTGGCCTTTGATTTCATCGAAGTTGATGCTACAGCAGACCAGACCACAGGGTTAACCGTTGGCAGTCCAGTCTTATTTTCCTCGCCATCAATCATCGGCAATATCCCATTCTCTAACGGTGTGTTTACCTTGTCGGCTGGCAAAACTTATACGCTAATGGGTGACGCAGCATGGATAGGCGGCACAGAGCTAATTACCCAATGGCGCGACATTACAAACAATGTCCTAATTGGAAAGGGCGGTAATATTGGCGTTGCAGGAAGAAGTACCGTTGCTCAGGCATCCATAAAACCCGCCACTACCATTACGGTTAGGCTTGAAATAATTTACGTAAACGGCGTAACCTCAATTAACAGTCAAGCCAACGGCAGGGGCGCAAGGGCGGTTATTGAGCAGGTCGCTTCGGATAACTTCATTGCGCCCGTTGGAACAAACATAGCAACCACTTATAACATCACCGTCAATAATGGCACTAACGGCAATTTTACTGGGTTTGAAGGGATTGGGCCGCAGCCGTTTATCTTGACAGGCATGAGTGCTAACCAAGAGGTTGACGCTTTCCCTACTGTTGCTGGGGTTTCATTGCTTAACCGTCAGGCTGGGTTGTTTTCTGTTAATCGTGCGGCTGGTGCTGGGAACTTAGCATTGACTGGTATCACGTTCCGTAACCTTGGGGTTAAGTCCAAGTATTTTGGGACGGCTGATAACCAGCCTGGTGATGCTGGCTCGACCAATGGGGGACATACTTTCACACAGCGACTACTAACAGGTAACGGTATTACAACAGCCAACCATTCCACATTCACATTGTCAGGTGGGATCTACCGTGTGCGTTATGCAGTGACACACCACAAAGGGCCTAACTGTTGGAGCGCTAGGGCGCTTTATGTGAATGGTGGTGAAGTCACGTCCATATATACGGGATCCGATGGATCCAACTGGGAAAGTGGAGGGGACTTAGAGTGGATTGTAGACGCTACTAGTGCAAGCCAAACTATACAGATGAAGCGCACAGCTTCATCTGGCTCTAATGGCAACGTTGATTGTTGGATTGCGATTGACCGTGAAGAAGGCTATGCATTACCAGAAGGCTATGTAACTAGGGATACGTGCGTTTTGACTGCTGGAAGCGGAACGTTTGCAGGTGGCGCGACAACCGCTAACATCCCGACGAATACAGCGCAATATATTGGCTTTACGGTCCCCAGTGGACAGGTACTGCAAAGTGTAACTTCTAACAATGCCAACGTCATAGCGGGCGCAGTAGACCCGAAGGCTGGATCTGTCTTTATTACGGTTAACAATGGGGCAACGGCAACAACATTGACCCCTACTTTTGCCGCAATAAGTGCAAGGTCAATTTATACAATTGCAAATTCTGGTGTTTGGGTTGATTTAGGAACTATTGGGATACGCATTCCAGCGACCGGAAATAAATCATTGCAGATTCATGCAGTATCTGGCAGTATCACTGTTGATTACATGACATGGCTGACTTGGGACAGTACCCGCGCACCGACTGCTGGAAGGACTGTAGCGTCAGCAGATACAACGAATTACCTTGAATCAAGCTGGAATTTTGGAAATATTGGGAATAATCAGGAGGCTATTATCAGCGACAGCACAAATAATAGACGCTATCGAGCTAGGTGCATGATTAACGCTGGGTACAACGCCTGCCACTACCTAATAGAGGAGATTACCTAATGAGTACACTTACCTCCGCCTACTGGGATAGTGACTGCGCAATGGTCGCACCATCCGCATCTTTTTGTCCTGCTAGAGATGACAGACGCAGGTATTCCAACAACATCGGAGGCCATGCTAATGGTGAGCATCTTGCCATCCACCAATATCATTCTATTTCTTCTCTGGTTGTTGCATTGCTCTTTTTGTGTTGCCCATCTGACATTTCCAGGCCCATATGGGCCATCTTGATCTGGGTATCGATCTATAGAGTGCTTTGGGGAAGGGCGAGGCCCAACGTGCGCAAAGAACGCCTCAAACGAGTCCTTCCAAGACGGATCCATTGTTATGCCACGCCCACCATAATGGTGAAAGTTTTTTTGATTAGGATTGTAGCAACGTTTTTTAATATACGTCCATATCTTATGTTCTGGCGACCTATTCATGCCGTGCGTAATATTGGATTCACGCGCACGCTCTTTATGAAGACATCCGCAGCTATTGGACTTCCCTTTCATAAGAGATGCAAGCTCGTAATCCTTGATAGTGCCGCAGTCGCACTTGCAAGTTACAAGCCTTCGTCGTTGACCGCTAGGACGCTCGGAGAACCCTGCGTCCTTGAGATATGTAAGCCTCCCGAATCGAGTGCCTTCCTCTATTATTTCTCTGCGTGGCTTTCTATCACAGCCGCACGACTTAGAGGTTCCATCTCTGACGGCGGAGTACACAACAGGCTTAATCACACTGCAAATGCATTGACACAAGACCATTCGTTGAACTTGTCCAGAAGGACGAGTAACACTTTCCGTTTCCTCAACAACAGTCCAGTTATTGAATTTTTGTCCTGGAATAAAAATTATTTTTTCAGGCATCTTATTTCCTTTAGTCAGAAGGTTAGTCGTGGGTGCTTGGAAACAGTGACTAGCTGCGTTCGGATGCCTCCTATCCAAGCACCTTATTATAACATCTAGAAAGTCATGGCATACATAATTGTTAGCACCAAATCATCATCCGATCGCGTCTCTCGCGTTTGGCTAAACGGACATACTTTTCGTGTTGGTGATGTTTTATTCCGTGCTAACAATGACCAAACATGGAGCCTTGCCAGCCTAACCGATCTTACTAAATTTGACTCATGGATAGTGACGGCAGCTGACGCCGGATGGTTTGAAGTGCCAAGCGTTAGAGGAGCTATATCAATGCCAAATCATGGCTTAGGTGCTGACGGTAGCTTGCTTTTGATGGACTGGCGAGTGGACGGTAAAACGACAACCGATATACCACCAGTCGGAGCAAGGCGATACATTTTAGGGAGAATTATTAACCCTAATTTGATTGATTATTCTCCTGAAAACACATTTGTGACGGTGGCGTAATGGCAAGAATAATTGATGCAACTCCAAAAGGCTTAAGTGCCACCTCAAGCACACTTGAAATCATACAAGCCAACACGTTTACCGCGCCATGCGTTTTACGACATGCAGTAGGAGGCTGGGTGAAAGCCAAGGCCGATTCAACCGCAAATGCTGACATTTGGCTGTGTACTGCTGCAACACCGACATCGTTTAAGGTAGCCAGTTCTCTTGAAACTTATTCTTTTCCTAATCATGGATTAGGTGCAGATAATGCTGTACTCATGCTATCGCCAAACGTTGACGGAGCCATGACCACGGATGCATTGCCAACGGGTTCTGCACGGGTCTTGATTGGTCTGATTTTTGACAAAGACACTATTTTGTGGATGCCTAGTTTAAAAGTAGAGGTGGTCTGATGGGCATTATAGAAATTCCGCAAAATAACACGACAACCCCAGTTATTGAAGCGATTATTCAAACGGCTTTGCCTGAGTCTTTATTAAAAGTAGGGTCAACCTATTTAACGGGAATAGCATACGCAAAAACACTGACATATAAAGGTAAGACTTACAACCCAGGCAGCTTAAAACTCATCACAGTGAATGCGACGGATTTAGTTTCTATTCCTGTTGCGGCAAATTATGTTTTCTCGGTTGGCGGCAAAACATTTAAGGTTAACGCCGATCGCAGCCGTATCAGTATCATTGCAGGAGGTGAGCCGATTCTTTGGCGACTCATTAAGGCCATTCAATCAAGTGATCCGGTTGATACATCCTCAACATTTTTGCCAACAGAGCAAGGCATCATTACGAACGGAACCGCGCCAACCAAGTTTAGTTATTTTTATAAAATCAACGATATTTATCAATCTGAGCCACTTCAGGATGGTGTGATTTTCCGATATATCGAGCCAGGAAGTGGCGCGATCACATGGCGCAAGTTTGCTGTAGCAGGTGATGGGGGGATATTCGAAAATTTTGGTGGAGTACCAGAAGCGGCGATCGCCTCTATCAGCAACATTGACTTTGCCAAACTTGATGACCTTGATGCGATCGTAAACGCACTTGATACGGTAGACGGTAAGCCATTCAGCGCTGCTATCTTTGGGCGCGATGGTAAGCAGATGATCGACATGAGTATTTTGGTCAATGCTCAGATCGATAAAAGGCAAAATGGCTTGTACTACTTCTCCTGTGTTCAGGGGGATTCTGCACTCTCTAGCGCAGTGAGAGTGTCACCATTCTTGCAATTTTCGATTGCTAATATTGGACGAGCGCGGATTTTGGTTTGGAAAGGCGATCGCTTTGGTGAAGATGAAGCCTGGATAAAATCTGACACACCGATTGGTGCAACATCGTCAGCGCCGCGTATTTCAATTGGTACAACGCCCCATTATTGGGTAAAGTCCAAACCTCAACTTACGATTGAACAGCAGTTAGCTGAAGCGATTGATAAAGTTGATTCGATTACTGAGACGGATCCGGTTGCAACTGAACAAGTCAAGACATTAGAAACAAAAGTCACAGACCTTTCGGCAACCGTTGACACGCTGCCCACAGCAGCGACCGTAGATGCAATCAAAACGAGTGTGACGGCATTGCAGACTGAGGTTGCAGCGCTCGATAAGTCTAAGGCCAGTGCAGCGAGTGTGACGGCGCTGGATACCTCGGTGAAGGATTTAGACACAGCGCTCAAGGCATTAGCCGCATTACCGCCTGATGTGTCACAAGCCGAATTGGACGCGGCGATCGCAGCCTACCAAGCAGCAGACAAGGCGGCAAACACTGCGTTGGATGCAGTGAAAGCGTCAGCGGATACATCTAAGACAGCTTTAGATAAGGCGATCGCGGATCTGAAGAAATTGCAGACTGTCGAGTCATCTAAAACGCCTGACTTTGATGATCCTAATTGGGCTACATGGATTCAGACACTTTACGATTATTCTGTGCCATCAGGGGTCGCCAAAGCGTGGATACGAACGCCGTCTAATGATGCACTAATATTCCCGAATACTTGGGCGGTAGAGGTCAAGATTCCTACTGTAGCTGATGCAGTGCAAGATCCGACTAGAACAGATTTGAAGGGAGTTGTTTTGCCTCAAGGCGTTAAGTTCCGGTTTGCCCAAACGCCGGACGGCAGCGGAGCGTTGAACTGTGATATTGGATTTCCTGCGGGCATCTTCACTGGCATTTCCTATCAGCTCATGGATGTTAATAAGGTTGTAATTCCTAAAACGCCAAGGGCACAAATTGTTAGCGTGACTGACGTAGCCGCAGGGCTGGGCTGGGGCACTGTGCCAAGTAATGCTAAGTTCGCTCTGTTCACGTTCTCATACAAAAATGGCGGCAATGTCCCATTTGAATTTCCATTAATTTAAGGGGCCAAATATGAAAACCTTTCCAACTCCAGTATTGCCAGCAGACGCTAAAGCTACAGCAGCAGAAAGTGTGATCGCCACAATCGACGGCGCATACAAAGCCGCAGACTCAGCTTTAGCTACCAGGGTGGGCACAGCAGAGAAGGCGATCGCAGACAATAAGACGGCGGCGGATACTGTGATCGCAGCAGTCAAGACAACGGCAGACAAGGCCACGACTGACCTAGCTGCGCTGACGACAACGGTAGCGGGGAACAAGACTGCGGTAGATACGGCGATCTCCAACGAAACGACAGCTAGAACAAATGCAGATAAGGCGATCTCGGATGCAGCGACGGCGCTTACCACTAGGGTGACGACGGCGGAAGGTGAGATCGTTGCGAACAAGGCCGCTGCGGATAGCGCTATAGCCAGTGCGATCGCGGATTGGAATGATAAACGTCCATACGTTGCTGGCAATAAAGTAATGGTTGGGACTGCCTTTTTTAAGGCGCTTAAGTCCAGCACGGGGGTAAATCCCACGACTGATAATGCAGGAAACTGGGGCATTTTCAATCCTGGCTCAGAAAATGATGTTTTTGCAAACCGTAGCCCCGTAAAAACGGACGTAAAACCTGCGGGCGTTAAATGGTGGGATGTTTCATTCGGTGCAGATACGCCATTAGGGTTTCTTTCGCTTAGTAATGGCGCATGGCAGCCCTTGAATGCAATTACGCTTAGCCGTATCCGTTTTATTGGAAACGGCGTAAAAGCTACCTATCGATCATCTATTTGGAATATTCGTTTCTTTAGCGCAGATGGTAGTCAAATTCCAAATAGTCATTTTATTTGGGGAAATGCTTCTGGAATAAGTGGCCCAAAAGCAGGAGTGGCCTACTCTGGACAAAGTATAAGTGGAGGTTACAACGTCAGCGGATGGGCAGAAATTGAATGCGGATCCGCATTTGACTCATCTGTTTCAATCAGCAAGATTCTTGGGAATATGACTTATATGAATTGCAGCCAAGTGCAATTCTTTTATAGCAACGGGTCTAGTAAGACTTATACATCCTACGGGAATATTGATTCTGGGAATGCTGAAGTCACACTAGCAACTTGCGATCCGGTATTGCCTTGCAGATTCGGAGATGCGATCGCCGCTGCATTAGGTGAAACACTAACCGCTGCTAAGCTTTCCGATGCTGCCAGTACAACTGCTGGACGAGTTACAGGAGCAGAGTTTGTGAGTGCCTGGAATGCGCTTTACGAACAGCAGCCAGCAG
>JBOFTL010001126.1:0-1583 GCA_051652045.1 Microcoleus sp.
GAAACTTATAGTTTGACTCGCAGCCCGATCGATTCTGAACTAGACCGCAACTATTAAGGTAATGTTGTCAATTCCCACTACGCGAACTTCATCACCGGGCTTCAAAGTTAGCTCTCGATCGCATTTAGCAGGCCACCAACTGCTTTGGAATCGGACGCGGCCCAACTCTTGAGGGCGGATTTCTTCATCAACGATTGCTTTTTCCAAATTATCGATACTCATGATGCTTGCTCCCGATTGTATTTGCCTTAACTTTTTGTGAAAGTTGGAAGCTTGTCGGTCAACTTCCCCTTCACACTTAACAGTCTGCCACGACCTCAACGGTCTAGTCAGTCGGCAAAAGTCTTTACAAGTCGGTAGTTTTAAGATGCAATCGAGTCGGAAAAAGTCTGTTAAAGTTGTGTTTTAAGGGTAACGTTAAACCTGGTGACTCAATGGAAGCAGATCAAGCACTGGATTTTACCAACTCGTTACTTGTGGCTCGGAACCTGACAACTCTCGACAACCTTGAGTGCGCTATCTTTCGCGAAGCATGGCAAGGGGCGCAAGGCAGGACGTACCAACAGGTTGCAGATAGTGAAGGCTATGGCGTGGGAACAGTTAAAGATGCGGCCTCTAATTTGTGGAAGCGACTTTCTGTTCTCTTCGGGGAAGGAGAAAAGGTCAAAAGAGACAACCTTCAGGCCGTTGTAGAACGATTTTGGCGCAGCTATTCCAAATTAGAACCGCAATCCGGCCAAATTGTTCCTGGCGAACATCCTCTCGGGCCTTATTCGGAGTTGGACATCGAAAATCCCAACTTTTTGGGGAGAGAAGAGGCAATCGCCGATTTAAATATTCTGGCGGCTCAAGGAGCAAAAGTCATCGTCATCCAAAGCGCCGGCGGGATGGGGAAAACGACTTTAGCCAGACAGTACCTGAACAATCAGGGTTTTGACAAAACGATCGAACTGTTGATGGCAAAAGAGACGCAGAACATCACACCCGTCGAAAGCATCGTTGAAGAATGGCTCAAACAAGACTTCGGCGAGGAAGCGGGGCGGGATTTTGGTGTGACGCTGGGGCGGCTGAAGCGGCAGTTGCAGACTTTGAAAGTCGGAGTGTTGATTGATAATTTGGAAGCAGCCCTCGACGGACAAGGCAAATTTATAGAAGCACACCGCCGCTATGTAGAACTTTTGAGGGTTTTAGCTGACTCGACGGTGCAGTCGCTGACGCTGGTTACCAGCCGTGACAGGCTGTGCGACTCGGATGTCACAGTGGAACACTACCTGCTACCCGGTTTGGCTGAACCGGTGTGGCACCTGTTTTTCTCCAGTCGCAATATCGATATCGACGACGAGTCCCTAAAAGCCATCCACAAAGCTTACGGCGGCAACGCTAAAGCAATGGGAATTATCTGCGGTGCGATTCGCGAAGATTTTGACGGAGACATGGAGGCTTATTGGCTCGAACACAGCGACGATCCTTTGGTAGAAACCGATCTGAAAAATTTAGTTACCCGCCAGTTCGATCGACTCCAAGAGCTCGATCCGGAAGCTTACAAACTGCTGTGCCGCTTGGGTTGCTACCGCTACCAAGAT
>JBOFTL010001127.1:0-12513 GCA_051652045.1 Microcoleus sp.
GATCGAGGTTATTTAGTTTGGCGATCGGCCATTCAGCTTTTCAGTCAGATGCGCTTGAAAAATTAGTTTTTAGCGATTGCAGTATTCGAGATTATTGGGATGAGCAAAACTCTCTGATGGTCGATCGCGATCTTAACGCTGCGATTAATTTAAAGAGACTTGGGTTGGACATTTTCCCAAGTATAAAACGCGCCCAGTGGGAATCTTTCTGTAGTAGGAACTACAGATAACAGTATCACGAAGGAAATTTTGCATACCCTTCATCGGGCTGCAAAGACGCCCACGTCATAGCGTACTCGCTTGACGTGGGAGTATGTCACCAGCTTGTAATCCCTTCTCAAAAAGATCCGTTGCATCTTCCCAAGTATAATTTAACACCTTAGCGTTGGCTGCGTCGGACAGGGCTTGCCACTCAGAATTTGGTAGATTGCAGATACATTCGATCGCTGAAGCCATTTCTTGAGGGTCTTCCGGTCTGACAAGTATACCAGTGCCACCACTCAAAATTTCTGGTGCTGCGCCGGCAGGAGTGCCAATGACGGGAGTACGGCAAGCCATTGCTTCCAGCAGCGACAAGCCGAAGCCTTCGGATCTGCTGGGAAACAGCCACACATCGCATTTGCTGTAAAAGTCTTTGAGCTTGTCTTGGTCGGGATCGATAACATACTCGGTATTCGGTGGTAAGGGCAGTTCCGAAGATGGGGCCTCCAAACCGAAAGCCACTAAACGAAGATTAGGAATTTTTTCAGCAGCTAGGGAGAAAGCTTTCAGAGCAAGATCGCTGCCCTTCCAGTAGAGTGTAGAGTAATGCATCCCTACTGTCGGAACTGACTGTTTGTTGCGCTGCGGCGCATAAAATTGTGTGGTGTCTGCGCTCGGGGGAGCCAGAGAAACCTGCCTGTCGCCATATTTAGTTCTAGCTAGGTCAACCAACCATTGAGAGATGGTGATTTTGTGCATGGGTAGCATCCAAGTTGCTTCTACCCGATCTTTTGGCAGGTAGTCAAAAACTTCGTGGTGCTGTATGAAATAAGCTTTGGCTCCTTTGCTCGGAGAAAGTTGTGCCACCCATTCAGCAGTTTCCCAGCACGTGGCAACTACTACATCTGCATCAGGTACATCTTTGTCGCAAATCGGACGCCACCGTTTCGTTAAGCGATGCTCTACCGATGAATTCTCAAAAAAAAACGCTTCATTGGGAGGTGTGGCAATCCAACCCAGCCCGCGCAGCAGGGATTTCACTTGCTGGCGCAAACTCGGTTGGGGGTGAGGTACGGAGATGACTAATACCTCGTGACCTCTATTTTTCAAAAGCTTTGTAAAAATGGCTACCACTCGAATTCCGCCAGTTCGACAAAGAGTAGGAAGAACAAATGTTATTTTCATCTGAAATCCTGCTAAAGACTAATGCTCGAAGTGGGGCGCAGAACACCAGCAAGAAAAGCCGTCGAACGAAAAACGGGATTTTCAACCCAATTTTTCGATAACTTTGATAATTGGTAATTGTTCAGGCATTACCAATTACCAATTACTAATTACCCATTACCTCCTTTGCTATTATCATTCTTTTTTGGGGGCAAATTTGCGCATTGTCGAGGGTGCGGGGGAAAAATTTAAATATTCTGTTTTCTCACCTGCAATTGCTATTGGTTTGGCAGCCTTGTAATTTTTGCTAGTTCCCAAGTGATTGGCAACTACTCCCAAACAGGGAATACCAAAATTTTCTAGTTGACTTAAAACTTGTTTGACTGCTGATTGTTTGGTTTTGCGGATTGCTACAACCATTAATGCGCCATTAGTGCGAGCCGCTAAAAAGTTAGCATCTTTACCATCAGATAGCGAAGGCGTATCGTAGATTACCAGGTCGAATGTGGCGTGCAGTTCGTCCATTAAATACTGCATTTGAGCTGAGGCAAGGCGTCTGGCACTGCCCGGCCCAGGCACGCCAGCAGTCAACGCCCACAGATTGTCTGCTAGGGGCGATCGTTGGATGATGTCGCCAGGATCGATTCGATCGTCCAACAGATTGCTCAATCCTTTGAAATTGGGCAAGTCTAGCATTAAGTGAAGGCTGGGATCGTGCAAATTAGCATCTACTAACAAGACTCGCTGGCCGGCTAGTGCTGCGACATGAGCTAAGTTTAAAGCTAGTATCGATTTGCCTTCCGTCTGTGCAGCCGAACAGATTGCTATAGAGCCGATCGGTCGGTTGGAAGAGAGAAAGCGGATGTTTGTGTACAGAGAGTCAAAAGCTTCGATAAATTGAGCGGCATTTTTATTTCTATTACCGTATTTCTCAATGGCTTCATAGGCATTCTCTAGAGATGCATAAGATTTTTTAGCCGTTTTGTCAAGAGGAATTACTCCTAACATAGGCACGTCTACAGCATCTTTCAAGTCATCGGAACAGTAGAAAATATTGCGCAGCTTTTCTAATAGAATGGCAGTCCCCAGACCCAACACCAATCCTCCAATTGCTGCCATGAAAATTTTGTTTTTATTTTTAGAAGCAACTGGAACCAAATTGCCTTTGGGATCTCTGGGGATGGTGGGTTCTGAAATAATTTCCCAAGGTACTTGACTTTGAGCTGCTTGAACGCGCAGGGTTTCCCGCTGAGTCAAAAGTTGGTCGCGCGTGCGGGCTGCTATTTCTAACTGTTGTTGCAGCTCGTTGTAGCGGCGGGCTACGGCAGGAAACTCTCTCGCCCTGCGGCTCAAATCTTCTCTAGTTTGCGAGATTGCTTGACTGCGAGCTTCTAAAACTTGGATTTGGTTGGCAGTATCAACTAATTGTTTGATCAAGCCGATGCGGATGGAATTTTGAAAATTCTGCACTTTAGAATTAGCGCTCGCACCTATTAAATTTTGTCCCAAAATTCGCTGCGTTTGCTGGTTGAGTAAAGCTACCAAATTCGATCGTTTCCGTTCTAAAGCTTCCACTAGAGGGTTCGCTGATTTAAACCGCGCTCTTTCTACAGCAATCTGACCTTCTACTTCCTTAACCTTGGTCAGCAATTCTTTATATTGAGGTTCTTCGCTCAAAGCTGAAGCAGCAATAGCTTCATCCGGGGTAAAATCTAATTGTTTTTGCAAGTTGGCGTAAAGTGTTCTCTGTTCTTGCAGCAGCCTTTGAGTTTCTAAATCTGATGTTTCTATACCTTGAAGTTGCTCTAACAGTTGCGAGCCTTGCTCTTTCGGATCGGTGAGTTTTTGCTGCTGCTGGATGACCTGCAATTCCGATTTCAAGCTGTTGACGCGCTTGTTGAGGCCGGGAAGTTGGTCTTCAATAAAATTCACACCCTCGCCAATGCGAGTTTTGCGTTCGTCAAGACTGTATTTTAAATATTTCTTTTTAGTTTCTTGCAACACCAGCTCGACTAATTTTGGGTCTTGACCCATGAAACGAACTTCTAAAATTTTAGTTGGTTCCATGGGGTTGCTTCCCAAGCGCAAGATGATTAGTTCTTTTTTCAGGATTTCTTCACTAAACTCGGGATAGCCTTGCTTTTTAATTTGTTTGGCAATAGCTGACAGAATCTGAGGGCTTTTGAGAATTTCTAGCTGAGTCGCATAATCCAAGCTGAAAAATTCTCGATTCGGTACTCCCCCCTCTCGATTGGCGAGGGCTGAAGGGTCGGCAATTCTTGCTTCAGTGGTTACTGGTTCTACTAACATCCGAAAATCGCCTTCAAAGGTTTTTTTGCCTCCTTTGATTTGCCACACCGCCCCAGCACCAACGATGCTAATAACTCCCACAATAACTAAGAATTTGCGCTGAAAAGTTCTCAGTAGGGGAGCAAAGTTCAATCCTTTCTGAGGCTTTTCGCCGCTTAAATCCTCTCCGTCGTCGCTGGCGAATTGCTGCACCTGCCTGCTTTGGTTGCTAATTTGTACGATATGAGCGCCGTTTTCTGTTTCCATGTTGACCTCTTTGTGGTGTGTTGCTCAAATCTGCTTGCTTTGTGCGGTGCGGACGATCGACAATCTTGCTATCAACTTCACGGTATCACAGAAGATTCTCGGTTTGCTGTTTGATTGGGGGTTAATATTTTGCAATTATAGAAATATTGGTGGCATTTCAGTTACGTAAAACTTACCGAAACTTCTCCAGGCTTTTACAAACAAGGTAATTCTGGCGTTTGCTTGCTGTTGCATCCCGACAGTGCGGAGTGCTGTTACCAAAGTATTTGTCGCTTGTCGATTTAGTGAGGTGTTAGCGCATCGATCGCCGGAGGCCGCCGGAGGCGCAGCACTGATGGCAACAAGTGATGGCAATGGGGGTCAGAGGCTTTGCGGTTTGAGTTTGTGGTTCGATGGATGTTTCAATATTGATGTTGCTGTTTTGTGAGTTTGGTGGTCAACATACAGCATTTATAACATGGCACCAGGGGATGTGCAACCGCTGCTACCTGCTCAAATAGCATTGACTGGAGTCCTTTGCCTGGTTTTTGCCTGTGGGGGCGCGCAGGTTTTTGGGGTTGTTGCAGTCGGCTGCTGGTGGCATCGGTATTTCTTGTTTCTGCGATCGATTTTTTGTGGATGAGTTTAAATACTCTGAAACAGATCTCAAATAGCAAGCGGGGCAAATTCTTCGAGTGCGCTCATCCAACAGACATTTTTTTGCCAAAATTTGACGGGCGATCGAGTTTTAACAGAGAATAGTATTCGATACAGTATTTACAACTCAAACGGAAACCATAGGAGATGATAACTTACATCCTAAACAACGAAACATAGGCCTCAAGACATGGAACTTAAGGAAAATCTATCGATCTTTACTAATTGATAACTAGGCTTCATCGAATCTTTAAAATTAGAGACTGGACGGTGCGAGGATGGGGGGATATACTGAAATAGGTACAGTCGAGAAGTGTACTTTTAGTAAAATTCCATAGTAAAATTCCATAGTAAAATCCCATGTTTTTACTGCTAGTTGTATTTTCTGTGGCATTTTCTTTGACAGATTGAGATTAAAGTCGATACAAAATTGAGGAGTCCGAAAAATGGAAACAGCGATGGAAACAGTTAATTTATTAAATGTGTCCGTTGACAACTTAACCAAAATAGAGCTACTCCAGAAACTGGAGATAGATGGCGGTTTAGTGTTTACTCCCAATGTAGATCACTTGATTAAGTTGCAGTGCGATCGAGAATTTTACGAAGCCTACAATTGTTCTGATTTTAGGGTATGCGACAGTCAGATCCTGATGTATGCCTCCAAGTTTTTAGGCACTCCGATTGTAGAAAAAATTTCTGGCTCTGATTTGTTTCCGGCTTTTTACGAATATCATAAAGAAAGTGAACATATTAAAATTTTCTTGCTGGGAGCTGCCGAGGGTATTGCCAGACAAGCTCAAATTAAAATCAACCAAAAAGTAGAGAGAGAAATCGTAGTCGCCACCCACTCACCTTCTTTTGGGTTTGAAAAAAATGAAGCAGAGTGCGATAAAATCATTAATCTAATTAACGAGTCGGGAGCTAACGTGCTGGCGATAGGAGTGGGAGCTCCCAAACAAGAGAAGTGGCTGGTTAAATACAGACACCGACTGACAAATATCAAAGTCTTCCTAGCAATCGGTGCGACTATTGACTTTGAAGCGGGTCACAAAGCCCGAGCTCCCAAATGGATGAGCGAAGTCGGTATCGAGTGGGCGCACAGGCTGTTAAGCGAACCGAGACGGCTGTGGAAAAGATATTTAATCGAAGGTTTGCCGTTTTTCCGGTTAATTGTAGAACAAAAAATGGGGTTTTATAAGATGCCCTTTCACGAGAGTTAACGAACAGTCCGGCAACATCAAGACAATTCATGACTTGAAACTCCCCGGCCTAAAGGAACGGGGATTTTTAAGACATTTTGGTCTTAATATAACCTATTAATAGGCTAGCTTTGAGGAGGTTGGTATCCTTTTTCTAAAGCGAATCTAACTAGCTGGGCCCGATTTTCTAACTGCAACTTGCTGAAAATACTGCCTAGGTGAGCTTGCACGGTACGGGGGCTGATAAATAGTCGCTGGCTAATTTGTTTGTTAGTATACCCTTGAATTACTTCCCAAAAAACTCTTTCCTCAGCAGGAGTTAATGGCAAAGGTGCAGGTGCGATCGCATTTGTAAAAGTTTGTGACTGCAGTGGTAAAGTGGCAGTATTTTGCAGTAAATGGACAATTATGGTGTGAATGCGGTGAGATTTCTCTAATTGCGCTTTAATTTTAGCTAATATTTCTTCAGACTGAAAAGGCTTAACTAGATAATCATCAGCCCCCATATTATGGCCTTCAACTATAGATTCACTCTCGCCTTGACCCGACAAAAATATAAAAGGTACTAACTGTCCTAAACGGGTGGCTCGCAAGCGGCGGCAAAACTCAAACCCATCCATTTCTGGCATCATGACATCCGAAATTACTAAATCGGGGGAGTCATCCTCAAAAATAGAGAGAGCTTCAATGCCAGAGGCAGCACATTTAACTCGATATCCTTTGCTTTCTAAATACATTGCTAAAACTGTTTGGCAGTCTATTTCGTCGTCTACAATTAATATTCTTTCCATACCATGTGTCCATACCATGACTGAGAAGACGCGGAGTAATCTACTCCTACACTGATGCTACCGTATACCTTAATCATTAAAAATAGCAAATTTTTCACTTTCTTAGTTGACAAATTACGCGATCGGCGCTAATTAATTTTACCAGCTATCTTTTTAAGTTTAAAAAATAACTGCCGATCGCAATAAATACTGCAATTGGTTAATTGGCGGGATTTTGAATTGACACCGCCCAGAATAACCTACTTAAATTTACTCGTAGCTAAAATTATGACCCGCTCGAAGTCCGCAGTGTAACTTTTGGTCATCAATAATGCCTGAGATGGCGATCGAAATTCGATCGCCAGAAAAAAACATACCGCCCGGATGGTGCGGGCTGATTTGAAAGGCTGCCAGGATTTAGTTGCTACTGGCAGGAGTTAATTTGCTTTGAATTAGGGGTTGCTGGGCAATCTTGCCTAGCGCGACAGAGTGCAACAGTTCTGACCACTTGAGCGTTAGGGCTGCATCTCTAGGAGAGGAAAGGCGCAATTGAGCGAGAGTTCCAAGATATTCGTACCAGAGAGCTTGTTGGGCGAAGATGCTGAGACGGTCGCGGTCGGACGCGGCTGCTAATTGGGTTTTCAGGGTGGGAGAGAGTTCAACGCGCTCTATCCATCCAGAAACCAGTACATCCTCTCTAGGGTTTTTGGGGTTGCATTTAATTGTAAAGTACCAGTGATAGTTTTTGCCTATATCCATCGGTGGCGAGCTGGGGTCAGCGGCAAGGCTGATGCTGACGATTCCCGGACCGCTAGTTACCATGCGGAAACTTTTTTTGTAAATCGTTTTGTCGGTTTCGTCAGCCAACTCAAACTCAACTTTTTTGTCGATCGCCGCTGGGACGTGGTAAAAGAAAGTGGGCTTTTCCGATACAGTCCGTCCCATTGTTGATTGAGGAATCAAAGCAGTTGTCCGGCATTCCGGGCCGCGGGTCCCTCCGCCTTCGCGCCTTCCAGGAACTCCCTGTTCTGGCGGTTGAAAGCTGTTCCATCGGGCAGCAGATTGCTGGTTGGGCGGTCGGCTGCCACTTTCCAAGGGCGGTTGAACAGCTTGCCAGTGGAAGGGTAACTGCAACTGTGCGGGATGGTAGCTGCTGTTTGCGGGGCTGTCGATAGCCTGCGCCGATTTTGGGACAATAGCAGGAGCAACTACCTCTAAAGACAGAAGTAAGGAAAAAGCTGCGGTGTTTAGGGGAGACTTGATGCCAGCCATGATGAACGAACCTTCTGAGAAACTTAGGAAGTTTGTCGCACGGTTTTATTCTATCGAAGGTTTCTGCAGATTTCGTAATCTGTTGTACTTAATTTATATCTTTGAATAGGTACGATTTGTGGGGCGCGGTTGCTATATCTAAAAACTGGGTCTAAAACCCCGTCCCGATCGTCCGGCTTTGATTGTAAACTTTTGCTGCGATGCCAACCTGTTTTGTGCTGGACAATTTAGCATAAGGTGGGAGGTAGTGTAATGCTAGTTTTTGAGTTCAAAGCTTACGGAAAATCCAGTCAGTTTGCAGGCGACTGGCAAGCGAAAAATTAGACAATTTTGCTGCAGGTATCGAGCGATCGGCTACAAACTGCTAATCTGGTTTTCTGTACGGTAATGGCAATATTTTTACGATGAATTTAGATTCTCATGTGTTCTCTGACCAACAGCCTGCTGTGATGCGGACGGTAAGGCCGATCGGGGTTAGCGCGCTGCACGGTATCGCGTTTTTAGGCAATAGGCTGTTCGCGATCGATCGAGCTGAAGGGCTGTTATTAGAGATCGATAAAGAAAATGACAATACTACTGTTTTAAATCCTTATCAAACGGCAAAGTTTTCGGGTGCAACCGGCCTGGCTATCTGGGATGATACTGTGTGGTTTTCCAGGGATGAGGATATTTGTTGCTGTCGGGGGGCGATTCGCAACGGGGAGATTTCTGAACTGAAACCGGAACATTTTGTTTCGCTTTCATACCCGGCTGATGGAATTGCTGTTTGGAACTCTACGCTTTATGTAACTTGTCAAAGAGCGGGATATATTATAGTTTTTGATTGCAAGACAGGTAGAGAAATTACTCGCCTCTATGCTCCGGGAATTGGCCTGGAAAATATTGCGGTACGTGATGAAGAAATTTGGGTTTGCGATAATACCGAGCAAACTGTTTATTGTTTGGAACGGGCAACCGGTGAGATTAAATTTAGCGTTTTAACTCCGTTTGAAAATCCTTCTGGTTTGGCTTTTTGCAAGGACGATCGCACGGGAGAATCAGTGCTTTATGTGGCTTATGCGGGAGAGGAGTTGTACATTCGAGATGACCCAAATTCGGAAGATCCTTTTCAGTTGACCAAGCGCGATCGCACTTTCATTCATCCTTTATATTTTCACTACAATGAGGCTGAAAAATACGCTCTATCGAATGGTTTTTTGATAGAAATGTCTTATGTGGAAGAACTCTCTCCGCTGGATGAGGTTGAGATTGAAAATCTCGAATGGCGGATTGCTTTACCGTCAGAAACTCACCGCCAAAAAGTGCGCCAAATTTCGGCAGTGGGGATGCCTTTTACTGAGGAGATTCAAGACGGGGAACGGGTAGCAGTATTTAAGTTCGATCGGCTGCGTTCTGGGGAACGACGTATTTTTGGTTGGAAAGCGTTGTTGGAGGTGCGGGGAATTAAGTATCAGTTGTCACCTCGGGATGTGGAAAGAATTCCCAATTTGTCGTCAGAATTTCAAGCTAAGTATTTAGTTGATAATGATAATTTGATGATGGATTCAGAGATCGTGCGATCGGCCGCTCAGGCTGCAATTGGTTCAGAAACTAATGTTTTGAGAAAGTTGCTGAGCATTCGCAATTTTGTTTACGACCAACTTGCTTACGGCATCAGACCTCACATTGATACTCCCGATATTGTACTGCGTCGCGGTGTCGGTTCGTGCGGCGAATACGTGGGGGTTTTGTTAGCTTTAGCCCGGTTGAATGGCATTGCTTGCCGCACGATAGGGCGTTACAAGTGTCCGCCTTTTGCTGACAGGAAATGGGTCCCGCTGGAACCGGATTTCAATCATGTTTGGTTGGAGTTTTACATCCCCGGTTTTGGCTGGGTGCCGATGGAATCAAATCCCGATGACATTCAAGAAAGAGGGCCTTATCCTTTGCGGTTTTTTATGGGTTTGGCTTGGTATCATGTGGAAATTGGCAAGGGAATTCGATTTCAAAGATTGACAAGTAACGGGGTTCCTTTGAATAAGGAAGAGGTTTCTGTGGGTACGCTGGCAATCAATCACGTTCGGTTTACAATTTTAGAAGAGTTGAGAGTTGAGAGTTGAGAGTTTTTCAATTGACAGTTGACAATCGACAGCAAACAGATTGACAATTGTCAGTTGACAATTAATAGTCCATCGTTGTCAATTGTCCATTATCAATTATCAATTGTCCATTACCGACTACCTATTATGAAATTGCAGGAGGATCTGTGGAATTTACTGTTGTGAATATTCTGACTGCTGTGGCGTTTTTACTGCTGGTGGCTGTTACTGGTGGGGTAGCTTATTTAACTGCTGTTGATTGGCGCGATCGCAGGCGTTTAAATAATGCTAAGCGGAACAAAAAATAGCTGTTGGCTGTTGACAATTTGAGTAAATTGTGTTACTAAAATGAGGCGATCGAGGGCGATCGTCTTGTTTTGCGTTCGAACAAATTGGAGTTAGATGCGGTCAATTATCTAAAATCCTCAGTCAACTCTCAACTATCAACTATCAACTATTTAAACGTAGCTGCTAGCTTGACGGGTGAACATCGAGCAATAAATTCCATTAGCTGCTATCAATTCGTCGTGATTGCCGATTTCCACTATTTTACCATTTTCCATCACGGCAATGCGATCGGCTATTTTGGCTAAGCCCAATCTGTGACTGATTACTATGGTGGTTTTCCCCACAGCTATTTGGCGGAAAATGCCGTAAATTTCGTGTTCAGTCTTCGGATCTAAAGCGGCTGTCGGTTCGTCAAAAATCAGCACTTCGACGCTAGAAAGACGCATTAAGGCACGGGCGATCGCTATTCTTTGCCACTGTCCTCCCGATAAGTCGATACCATCTTCTAATTGTTTGCCTAATGGTGTTTCTAAACCTCGTTCTAAACTGTTGACTTTAGTTGCAATTCCTGCTTCCGAAATTGCTTCGTTGATTGCCATATCATCCGACAGGCAAAACAAGTTACCAAAACCGACGTTTTCTCTTACCGTGGTGGGGAAACGGGCGTAATCTTGCATGACTACGGCAATGCGCGATCGCACTTCTTCTAATGGGTAATTGCGCAAGTTTTTGCCATTCCATTCGATCGCGCCCTCTGTCGGATCGTACAGCCTGCCGAGGAGTTTGCCAAGAGTAGTTTTACCCGCGCCATTTTCGCCGACAACTACTAACATCTCACCCGGATTAACTGTTAAATTCATACCCGCGATCGTGCTTTTGTTGCTGCCGGGATAGCAAAAAGATAAATCTTTAATTTGGATGCCAATTTTATCTGCTATCACTCCCGAATCTGGCTTGCTATCCTGTAACTTAGGTTGAGGTGACTGCAATTCTGGTTTGAGATCGAAAAGTTGAAAAATCGGAGTAATTCCGAGAGAGATATCGTACAAATTATTGGAATTATCAATGAGGATTGTCAAACTTTCCTCGACTCGGACAATTAAACCCGAATAAAGTGCCAAATCGCCCAAAGTATAGCGGCCTGCTAATGCTCCCATTACCACGTAAACAAAGGGCAAAGCTAATCCGATTCTACTAAACATCGACCACAAAAGTACAGCGATCGCTCCTTGTTTGCGGATCTGCTGCATCTCGGTAAAAAATTGCCTAAATTGACCGTTCCAGCGATCGATCCAAAGTTGTTGCAAGTCAAACAAACGCAATTCTTTAGCGTATTGTTCGCCCATCAATACTTGGGAAGATAAGTTCATTTCGCGACTGACTTTAGCTTGTTTTCTCTGCACTCGCCAAATGAGTCTGCTGTATTTTCTTTGGATGTAAATTGAGGGCGATGATGAAATTAACATCAGCAAGGGTACCCACCAAGCTATGGTAGCAGCAAGCCCGATCGACGGTATGAAGGTAAAAATTCCGGTAATTGTGATGGTAGTCCTAAATGCTAATTGCTGTACTTGTTTGATTCCTAGCTTTGCGAGTTCTAAAATATTTAAAAGTTCGGGGTTTTCAAACAGGGCAATATCGTTGAAATTGGCGACTTTTTCTAAGACTTTTCCTTCGACTGCACCTTGAACTCGATCGCGCAAGGATGTCGCTGCAAAGGAATTCATTTTTTCGAGGGAGTCGCCGATTAATTTGAGACTCAAAACGCCAACAATACTCCACAGCAATAACGGCTGGGAAAGTATTAAAGCCAAGGGCTGTGCTGTTTTAGTTTGCAACAGCAGGCGAGACACTTCATCAATGATCAGTTTATCTAAAAATAGCACGGCGGATGGGGCGGCACCGCTGATGATGTTGAGCAAGATTAAATTGCGGGTTTCAATTGGTGCAGCTTGAAATATCAGCCAGATGCCGCGTCGCAGGGCTTGAAATGTGGTGATTTGTTTTGCTTGCATCGTTTGCGGGTGAGTGTCGAGTCTAGTCATCCCCTCCTGATATATTATAACTAAGCTGGATCGATCGTTTGAAAATTAGATGGGTCGATCGAACATAGTTAAATTAAAGTCTTTGATAATTCTATTGTGATATTAGTTTGATATTGGTTGAGTGCGATGAATTTAAGAGCGATATAGACATCCTAAATGAAGCATAAATTTTTAACCCCACCCCAGCCCTCCCCTTACTAAGGGGAGGGAGTAAGAAGTTCATAGATTGTATTTGTTAGATGCGATGAATTTAAGGGCGATCTATGGTGCGCGATAGACATCCTAAATGAAGCATAAATTTTTA
>JBOFTL010001128.1:0-3116 GCA_051652045.1 Microcoleus sp.
CTATCGAGAATAATTTGATTAGCACTCAGCAAATCGTCTTTTTTCCCGGTATCCAACCACCAACCTTCTAAACTGCAAGCTTCTACTTGTTTCTGCAAATCGATCAGTTTTTGAATCGCGTCTGTAATTTCGAGTTCACCGCGGGCAGAAGGTTGAATTTGGGCGATAGCTTCGTGAATTGTCGGAGCAAAATAGTAAATTCCTACCAACGCTAAGTTAGACGGCGGAACTTTGGGTTTTTCTACTAACTGCAAAACCCGTCCGTTTTCATCGACTTTGGCTACGCCGAAAGCTGTCGGATTGGGAACAGGCCGCAGCAAAATCAAAGCGTCTAGTTGGTTCTTTTTAAAACTCTCTAAAAATGGATCTAATTGACTTTGAATTAAGTTATCTCCAAGATACATAATAAACGGAGAATCGCCTAAAAATGGCTGAGCAATTTTCACCGCGTGAGCGAGGCCCGCAGGTTCGGATTGCAAAATATAAGTAATTTTTGCGCCGAAACGAGATCCGTCTCCGGTTTTCGCCTTCACTTCTTCCCCTGTTTCAGGACTGATAATAATCCCGATATCGGTAATTCCAGCCGCCACAATTCCCTCAATTCCGTACCACAGTATAGGCTTGTTTGCTACGGGAACTAACTGCTTAGCACCTGTATAAGTAAGAGGACGCAAGCGCGTTCCTTTGCCACCAGAGAGAATTAGTGCTTTCATGAAGTTAATTTTCAGTTATCCTTTAGGGTTTGCGGTACTGGCTCGATTTGCCTGCACTCGTGCGCTTCAAACGACAGCACTTACGCACTGCTTCAACCCGGTTTCTGCGTCAAGTACGCGCGTGCGAAGCTATCCCGTAGGGAATCGCGCAGATCCGTAATTTTTCGGAGAAACTGGTTGTTTTTGCGTAAGTCCTAACTAATTTTAGATCGCGATTACTCCTCTGGCAATAGTTTTTGTATAAAAGGCAGTTGAGAGTTGAGAGTTGAGAGTTGTTAGAATCGAGACAGAAGAATAGAAAAGATCTAAAATCTAAAATCGTTCAACATCTACCGTATCGCGCAATAACTTGATTGGCTGCCTGCTGTTGATTTGTCAGCCAAGCCCACATCTGATCTCCCAAGGAAAAATGCCACCATTCATTAGGATGCTGCTGAAATCCTGCCGCAACCATCGCATTTTTTAAGATTTGCCTGCGCAGGTGATATTCCTTTGCTTCTGACAGATTGCTGCTAGCAAAATAATCGGGATACGAACGATCTGATATTTCATCAATCGGAGAACCCATGTCAATTTGCTGGTGATTTGTATCGACTAAAGTTATATCTAATGCTGCTCCCGTACTGTGAGGCGGAGGTGTAGCGCGATCGAGACTCGGCACGGCCCAGAATTGATATACTTGTTCTAAAATTACTTGGCGTTTGTCTTCAGCAACTGGCAGCGTGCAGCCTCGATCTTTAGCAATTTCTGCAAAAGTATAATCTACCATAAACTGCTGCACTTCCACGGGGCGGTAAGCATCAAATATCAAAATTTGCCAATGTGGATGACTTTGCTGTAGATATGTTCTAGCTGCCATCAAACTATCTACAACTCCTTGGCGCAAATAGTAAGGAGAATCTGCTTTACTATTGTGATAGGGTGCGCCTAACTTTTGATAAGGATGCGGTTCTTCAAAGGCAAAATATGCGGCGGGAATCGGCACTAAAGGTTCGTTACATTCGGCGATCGGGATTTGCTGGTATGGTTTCATCTAAAGATTTTGATGGCTTGAAATTTTATTGACAAACTACAACTATATCAGATATCCCTTACTCAGAGCGTTCGATCGAGCTAATTAATTTGTAGGTTGGGTAGAGCAAAGCGAAACCCAACAAATTGATGCGTAATTTGGGTTCAGAGAAACGAACCCTATGTTTCACTCTCGCCCAACAAGTTAAACATTCAAGTTGGGTTTCGTTCCTCAACCCAACCTACAATTTATTATAGGTAATAGGTGTTAGGAGTCCCCAAATTACCCATTACCCATTACCCATTACCCATTACCCATTACCCATTACCCATTACCTAACTTTGACGGTAAGCAACTACCGCGTAAAACGGATCGCCGCTTCCGATGCGCAGCATTTGCATAAAACTCGGCAAATTAGCCTTGCGAACAATAACCTCCGGCTTGCTAAATCCCGGTATATTCGCTCCTTTCACAGAATCAAAGTAGCGCTTTACCAATTCTACCCGATCGCCCTCCGATCCTTCCCGCCAAGCAGAAATTGCTTTTTGATAAAACATCCGGTTGGAAAAGCTAATTATCGCTACTCCACCGGGTTTTAAGATTCGGTGAATCTCGGAAAAAACCGCATCTGGATACTGCAAATACTGTACCGAAACGCAGTTGACAACCGCGTCAAACTCTGCGTCCGGCAGCGGCAATTTAGGATTTGCGTTCAAATTCTGCACGAAATAATGGTTCAGTCGGCGATTTTTTGCCAACTCTTCTTCATTCATCCCGTGCCCTTCTACATGAGCGAATTCCATCTCATCCGGCAAGTGAGAAACCCAACTGCTCATCATGTCAAAAATCCGAGTCTGCGGTTTCAGCCTTTCCCGGTACAAATCGGTTAATTGCTGAATGAATCCGTCGTCTACGTGCGTCACAAACCGAGGATAGGAATAAAACAAATTATCGTCGGTGTCATCTAACTTAGTGCGCTGATTGCCTTGGAGTAGCATAACGTGCTATGTGCGATCGAAACTTTACCCTTCCTATTTTAATAATAATTAAGAAACGTAAACGCGATTGAAGAAAATTTAAGTATTTCTAGTTTTTCAGGGCGGGCGATCCTCTACTAGGGCTTCGCTAACGCGCTGATTATACCAATTATGAACGATCGATCGAGCCCAAAATACCGATCTCCTGACTTTTTCAAGCAATCGGGGATCTGACAGTGGTGCAAAATTTGCGTGTTACGTACCCCCTCCATGAAATTACTGTATTATTTATGTATGCCTTGAATAGTATCCAGATTTTCCAGCACGAGATGCTGCTGCGGATACGCCGTCTGATGATTACTTCACACATAACACGGCATCATATGGAAGAAAACTTGCAGCCTTACGGAGACT
>JBOFTL010001129.1:0-3873 GCA_051652045.1 Microcoleus sp.
GATCGACCCATGCAGCAGTCCCGAGGGCGCGCGCGCGTATAATAAATCAATCGCCACGCGATCGATTTCCATGCGCAACGCCGATACCCGGCCGTGCACTACTTGCGCCGAGTCATAAAATCCCTGCAAGCCTTGCTGAACTTGCATTAAAAACGCTTCCCCAGACATTGAAGTGGGAATCGCACAGAGAACGTCGAGGTCGCTAGCTGCAGTTTCTGTCCCCAACCTAGCCGAACCGATCGAATGCAAGTAAGCCTCGTATCCCAAACACTCGGAACAGGCTTGCATTACTAAATCTCGCACGGTTTGGCGGTGACTCTGTTGTGTTGGAGACAGATCCGGTTCGAGTTGACTGACTATTTCAATTAAAGTGCGATCGGACGCTGAATTGGTAACAGAAAACGGCGAACCATCCGGCGGATTTTCTAATAGATTGCCACCTCCCAATTTCACCAGATATCTCACCTCAAAAGGTTCATCTTCACGGCGGCTGATTAAAGCAACAGATTCCACGCGAAAACGCAAAGGTTGCCAGCTTGGTAGCGCTGCAAAAGCTGCTGCTGGCGAATTAAATTGACCGACACTGAGATGCGGCGTAAATCCGGCGGTTGATTTTTGCCCTTGTTCGCTGCACTGAGGAAACAAGCTTTCTAAGGCTGCCTGCAACTCGTGTAAGGCTTGTTTCGGTTCGGGTATGGGTTCCAGCCAAGCAGTACAATTGCGTCGGTGTTCAAAGGTTTGATATCCCGCTAACGTTACTTCAAATGGTGGGATTTGCGCCAAAACGGAGGCCATTGCTGTTACTGCTGCCTCAAAGTCTGCTTCGGGAAGAAAGCCGTAAATCAGATTAATGTGAGGCATCCAACGCACAAAACTGCGATCGAACTGACGGCGGATGGCTTGAATTGGCGGCTGCAATTCTACTGGCGGAATAATGACGATCGCGCTGCGATAAGTTGGCTGTTTGATGGCAAAATCTGCTAGATTTGCGCTTTCTGAAACCTTCCGAAACCCCTCATTTTTATCTTTTTCTGCTGCTTTCTGATACTGCATTTCTAAAGATGCTTTTAAGCCGAAATGATCCGAGGAATATAGAATTTTATTGGTGTTTGGATTGGCGGTATTTATATTAGCGATCGGTTCGCAGGCAAATAATTCAATGCTGCGAGGTTGCCAAGAGAATTCACCACTAGAATCGGGACTGCGCAGTAAAATTCGATCGTATCGGTGTGGTTGTCCCGATCGACTGCTGCAAGCTGCTAAGGAATTGCGATCGGTATCGAAAGTAAAACCGGGTTCGTTCGGGTGCAAATGCCGCCACAAATCCAGCCACTCGGGCTCTAACAAACCGTCAAGTTCTGTTTCACCTGCATTAAAATCGCCCACCAACAAACAATCTCCCGGCTGCGTTTGTAAGTAATCGAGGAGTTCTTTTAACTGCTGCGATCGTAAGTTAGCTGCGTTTTGAGCGCCATTGCTCGGGAGGTGAACTGT
The DNA here is from genome assembly GCA_051652045.1 of Microcoleus sp. Taxonomy (GTDB): domain Bacteria; phylum Cyanobacteriota; class Cyanobacteriia; order Cyanobacteriales; family Microcoleaceae; genus Microcoleus. Next base: position 1,495 of record JBOFTL010001129.1, read on the forward strand.
GGCAACTCTAAATTGCTGATTTCTGCGATTTTCAATTTGATTTTCCGTCCTACTTCCCTTGTTGTTTTCGATGTTTTTGATGCCCGCATCTTCGGCTGCAAATTCCCAAGTGGCGACAAATGCTCGCTTGTGTTTGGAATGTCGGTATTCAACCAGAGTAAACGGATATCGAGAACAGATAAATAATCCGTAAGGATTGAGACTTTCTCCCGGCAAAATCTCCGAGACGAAATAACCTCGCATCCAATCTCGTGCTAGCAAACAACTTAGGAAAGCCGGCGAAGCTTCTTGAATCGCCATAATATCCGCATCGCACTGTTGCAGTTGCCGCACCACTTCTGCCAATCGCTGCTGTGTCGGCGTTCCTTCGGGTTCGTAGGCATCGCACAATACGTTAAAGCTGACAACTTTTAAGTGGGAAATACTGACAGGTTGAGACGGGGATGTTAACAATACTTGCTTATCTTCTCGATCGCCGCAAACATAAATCGATCGCAATTCAAATCCGAGTAAAACAGGTTCCGTTTCCGATATCATCCAAGCTGCATCGGGTAATTGTCCGGCAGATACTAAATCGAGGCGACTTTCCCGATCCCAAACAATTGAATCACCGCAGCGGATATAGCGCACTCGGTGTTCGGGAATATCGCTTTGATTCATCCATTCAACGAGGGATTTTTCGAGAAATCTTCCAGCAGATTGACGGTCTTGAAATCCGACAACAAACACGTGGCGATTTAAGCGAACATCCCAAAAGAGGCGATCGATAATTTCCCGACTGGTCGCCATTTTTGATGTTGGGTTAGTTGATTTTTGCTGCGTCACGATCTCGCACTCTCCGCTTTCAAATCATTGCAGGCTGGGTCGAGGAACGAAGACCCAACAGCATCAAGACTGGGCGGTTCTTGCTATCGATCGAATTAACCGATATTTTCTAAAGTCTCGATCGCCTTCAACTATTCTAACAAATTTAAATTAGAGCAGAAGTTCGTAGTAAGGACTTCAGTCCTTAAGGTTCGTAGTAAGGACTTTAGTCCTTAAAGTTCGTAGTAAGGACTTCAGTCCTTAAGGTTCGTAGTAAAGACTTTAGTCCTGCAAGTTATTCATGCTAACAGCTAAATAACACCCGTTCGTAGTGTGGACTTCAGTCCGCAGGCACAGCCAGTATAAATCAATTGTACGATTGAAATCAAAAAACCCATCTAAACAAGAAAGTTAGAGATGGGGAATGCGTTTATCATTTAGTTAAAATTATTATGTCTAGGTGCGCGCCGCGCACCCTACTTTTGACTGATAACTGATGGCTAATGACCGTAATTATTACTTACATCAACATAGTCAGCAATCCTTGCTGACCGAGAATAATTTCCCGCAGCAAACTGCAGATCCCCACCCAAATAATCGGCGTAATATCCACACCGCCGATCGGAGGTACAATCTTTCTCGTTACCGCCAAAAAAGGCTCCGTCGGCCAAGCGATTAAGTTCCAAGGCAATTGGTTCAAGTTCACCTGCGGATACCAAGTCAGGACGATCCGAAAAATGAACAGCAAAGTCATCAGCACCAGTACCCCACCCAAAATCCAACTCGAAACCGCAATACCTGTCATAGTTCTTCTACCAAAGTCTTAAGTTTTGTTAAACGCGCTTATCATAATTTTAACTGTTTTGCGAGCGCGATCGAACGAAGAAGCAGAATTTTTGCTGGCTGCATCACGGTTTCCCAGGCAAAAACTGGGAAACCATGTCTGGATTGACATCAATCTAACGCGGCAGTTTTAGCCACTCATCTGGCAACATATTGGCAACAATCTCAATTTTGCCGTCGGGCATTGGTTTGACAATATAAGCAACCCCCTGGGGCTCAGGATAAATCCCAGTAGCAGCATCAAATACATCATCATGCCCGACAATTACAGTATTAGTTCCTGCGGCTGGAGGAGCCGTTAACATCGGCATGATGCCACTTCTCATTTGAGCTTTTTGAGCCTCGGTATATTCTGCTGCTTTGGGGAAATTAAGGCCTGCCACTTTTTCATAACGACCAAAAGCCAAGTCCGCTGTTTGCCAAGCACGACAATATTCACTGGAATAAACTTTGCCTACAGGCAATTTTAATGCCTGAAAGCCCTCACCGATCGCGCGTGCTTGCTTCCACCCTTCCTCGCTGAGCATCCGCTGCGTATCGCATTTGCCCATCACTGCGCTCACCTGATCCGCGTAGTCTTTCTCGGTTTGAGCGTGGCGGAAGTAAATAATGTAACCACCTTGACGCAGTGCACTGACTAACTCAGCACCACTCAACTTATCCTGGAACTCCGGCTTACCGCCACCTTCACCACCTTCACCGCCTTGAGCAATTGTTAAGCCTGCAGTATCC
>JBOFTL010001130.1:0-1526 GCA_051652045.1 Microcoleus sp.
CATAAATAGCATCAACACTGGTGCGAAAATCTACGCTAGCTAAATGAATTTCACTGCCTTGAGTATAAGAATACAAAACCCACAATCCTTCAGCATTGCGGCGAAAACACTCTACTCGCTGCCGTTTCTGGCTAATTAATACGTACTCTTGCAGCGTTTCTAATTCTTGATAGTCAGCAAACTTATCCCCTCGATCGAATCCTTCAGTCCCCTTTGATAACACCTCGACAATTAAACAAGGATAATTTTTAAAAGATTGAGATGATTTGTCGCGTTCGTCGCACGTTACCATCACATCAGGATAATAGTAAATATTCTTCGATTCAATCCTGGCTTTCATGTCTGACATATAAACGCGACAGCCGCTACCCCGCACGCGATCTCTCAAAAGAGCCAATAAGTTGCCCGCAACAGTTACGTGAGCATCACTTTCGCCTGTTTTTGCATAGATTTTGCCCTGAATGTATTCGTGTTTGAGCGGACTGAGTTCTTCTAACTTCAGGTATTCTTCAGGAGAGATATAATTTGTAGTGCGATCGGCAATCATTGGCTTTTCCCCAAGTGAATTTTCGATAACTCCTGTTGAGGTATTTCTCTAAAAGTTAAATTGGGAAAAATACCTCACTCTCAAATATCAATTGTTAACTGTCAACTATCAACTGTCAACTACCTACTTATTTAAGCGATTGCTGCGTCAATTAAATCTGCTTCAGCTTCGCGCCGCCTGTTCATTCCTCTTGCAATTGAAGTTCCCTCCCAAATTCGCTTCATTTGCCGGATTTGGTTAGCAATTCCATTGACATCTTTTCTCGGCACTAAATCCCTGATTGCCCGCATTTCCCGGCGGCGGTTTCCTTCCATACTCGTGCCGCGATTGAATACCAAACTTACCAATCCGCCTTGAACATCGGCAGACAATTCATCAAAACCGGGGAATGCTTCTCGCGTCAAATCGTAAAATTTCGGCACGGTTACATCATTAAAAACTTCCCAAGCTAATTCCCAAGCAACAACAATGTCTCGAACGCTAGCTAAACGATTTTTTGCAACTTCCCCTTTAAAACCGCAGCAGTTACTCAAACGCTTTTGGTCAGCATCCCTTAATTTATTCCAATCTTTGTTGAAAACTTCCGAGCTATTGTATCCTAAATCGTAACCGATGCCGATCGTAATTCCCGATGCTCCTTCCGGCCAAGTCGGACGTTGCAAAAACCTCGTGTAATATTCTTGTCCGCCGCCAATTTCAAATTCTAAAATTAGCTCGATCGCCCTGTATGATAAAAGTGGCGACCCTAAAAGTTCTCCGGGAAACAAAGCAGCTAGCGTTTTTTGACCGGCAATTCCATCTACCAACAATCCTTTATTTTGCTGAAACTGTTTGACGGCTGTTTCTGTTTTCGGCCCAAATTTACCGTCGGCACTTCCTGAATTTAATCCCAATTCTACCAAGCGTTTTTGCAGTTTAACAACATCCGAACCTGATGCACCTAATTTTAGAGTTTGCATGACCTGTTTTCCTTTAAAAC
>JBOFTL010001131.1:0-2635 GCA_051652045.1 Microcoleus sp.
TTCATATTCAAAATTTCTCCTGCAAAAAAACAAATTTGCCACTTCGCATCACCATAGATATTAGCTTGTTCTCTCTGCCATCTTCCTTCTTCCTTATCCCCTCTTCCTGACGACAACCGTTAACTCTCAACTATCAACTATCAACTCTCAACTCTTCCTTCTTTCTTCAGCAGGGGTGACTCACATCTTTGACGCACAGAGAATTATCTGATAAGGTTATAGCGAATATCAACGATTTTTAATCTCAGCAGCAGTCCAAGGCTGTACAGAGCTGGCACGCTTTCTCGAAACTAGCGCGTGCGCTCACACTACCCGCGATCGAACTTTTAAAACTAGCGGGCAGCCTGTCACCAACTACATTTATGGAAATTCCCTTTAACATTACCCTGCTGACGATCGCAACCGTCACCTGCGGCATCGGCGCTCAAGTTCTCGCAGCGTACTTGAAAGTACCCGCGATCGTGTTTTTGCTGCTGTTCGGCATTTTAGCAGGACCCGATTGCTTGGGACTGCTGCATCCCAATCTGTTGGGCAGCGGTTTGGAAGTCATGGTGTCCCTATCGGTAGCCTTAATTTTGTTTGAAGGCGGGCTGAATTTAGAACTGCGAGATTTGGGCGCAGTGTCGGGCAGCATCCGCAATTTAGTTACTTTAGGCACTTTAATTACCCTAATTGGTGGTGGAATGGCCGCCCACTGGCTGGCAGAATTTCCCTGGCCGATCGCATTTTTGTATGCTTCTTTAGTAGTTGTCACAGGTCCGACAGTCATAGGTCCTTTGCTCAAACAAGTATCAGTTGACAAACAAGTTGCCGCGTTGCTCGAAGGCGAAGGAGTTTTAATCGATCCCGTCGGCGCAATTCTCGCAGTATTGGTATTGAATATTATTTTAAATGGCAATGCCGATTTTCTGGTTTTATTCAGAGATTTAATGGTGCGCTTGGCAGTCGGCACGGCGATCGGAGTTGCTGGAGGTTGGCTGCTGGGATTTATGTTAAAAAGATCGCAATTCCTATCAGAAGATCTGAAAAACTTAGTAGTTTTAGCGGCTTTGTGGGGATTTTTTGGGCTGGCAGAAGAAATCCGCAGCGAATCGGGACTGATGGCAACGGTACTTTCTGGCATGGTTCTCAGAGCAGCTTCATTGCCTGAAGAAAGGCTGCTGCGGAGGTTTAAAGGTCAGCTTACAGTCCTTGCTATTTCCGTGTTATTCGTGTTGCTGGCGGCTGATTTATCCCTCGCTAGTGTGGTCGCCCTCGGTTGGGGAAGTTTGTTTGCAGTTTTAGCTTTAATGTGGGTGGTGCGACCGATTAATATTTGGGTTTGCACGCTCAATAGCGGGCTGAATTGGCGGCAAAAATTATTTGCTTGCTGGGTAGCACCTAGAGGTATTGTTTCAGCTTCGATCGCATCTTTATTTGCTATTTTACTTACCCAGCGCGGCATCACGGGGGGCGACTCGATTAAAGCTTTAGTTTTCCTGACAATAATTATGACTGTTTTCGTGCAGGGACTGACGGCCGGCTGGATGGCTCAATTGTTGGGAGTCACTTCAAAATCGGCAACTGGTGCGGTAATTGTCGGATCGAATCCCTTAAGCAGATTAATCGCTCGCTTGTTTCAAGAAAGGGGTGAATCCGTAGCGATTATCGATACCAATCCCGAAGCTTGCGAACTAGCAGAAAGAGAAGGTTTTCGGGTATTTTTAAGCAGCGCCCTCGATCACAGTGTTTTGGAAGCAGCCGGACTTGCTGCGATGGGAACTTTTTTAGCAGTTACTAACAATGGTGAGGTAAACTTAGTAGTAGCTCAGCGAGCGGCAGAAGAGTTTAAACCGCCGCGAGTTTTAGCTTTGTTTCCCCAAGAATCGCAAGCCAATGCGCCTGCAAATAACAGCAAGATAGATCGCGCTTTTATTTCCGATTTGCCCTTGAAAGATTGGAACGAATATCTCAGCGACGGCGAGGTAAAATTGGGAGTAACGCAATTAAAAAATTCGGGCTTTGAGTTTCAATCCGCGCACTTGCAAGCGCTGATTCGCGCTGGGGAATTAGTCCCGCTGCTGTTGGAAAGACAGGGATATTTGCAGGTGATGTCAGCCGCTCAAACTTGGCAAGAGGGCGATCGAATTATTTATTTACTGCACGATCCGAAACCGAAATTGTTAAAAAGGTTATCTGGTTCTTCGCAGTCGCGATTGACTTTAGAAACGCATCCCGTAGTTGAAGAAGTGCCGATCGCAACTCCAATTTTAGAGCCTGTTTTGGAATCAACTAAAATAGCCGAGGTCGAAGAAGTTTTGCAGTAGCATCTTGGTTTTTTGTACCCGTGAAAGTCTGGCGATCGCTATAATAGATATTGAACTCAACACCAGGAGAATTTTATGGTAGTGGAAGGTTCGTATCAAGCCAGTAGTTACAATCTGGAAGTAGAGGCAGAAATCCAGCGGTTAAAAGCTCAAGTTAATCTCAGTTGGGACAAGGAAGCGCGCAATTTACAAAGATTTGGTTTGGCTGACGGGATGAATGTTTTAGAAGCAGGTAGCGGGCCGGGATTTTTTACTGAAAAACTGTTAGAATTGCTGCCAAATAGTTCGATCGCAGCGGTAGAAATTGATTCGGAATTGCAAGAAACAGC
>JBOFTL010001132.1:0-6666 GCA_051652045.1 Microcoleus sp.
CCAACAGTCGGGCAACTGAGTCACTACCCGCTTGCACGAGAAGTTGTTGAAGGTTCATGCCTTTGAAGTTTTGTAGTTCTTGATTGATAAGTTTGTTAATCAAACCATTGATGCGGAATCTAGAAATCAAAGAATAAAGAATTTCAGGATACCACTTATATGCACCTTGAATTTCGATGTGACTCGCTTCTGCAAACAGCCTGCCGTTACCAATTTTAATACTAAAATCTTGGCAGAAAGTACCGCCGATCGCCACCCAGGGAGTATATTGCTTGTTTCCCAATAAACTGCTTAAACATTCTCTGAATTGGAAATACCACTTACCGTTGATAACTAAACCTTCTTCTGTAAAATAAGCTCGCATCTCGTTAACATCAAGTCGCCGATCTTCGGTATCTTCATATCTTCCTCCATTGGCACTGACAATAGCATCGATCGCATCTTCCAAAAAAGCGACTGGGACAGTCACTTGAAGCACTCCATTAATGACTGAAGCTTCAGACTGCATAATTACCTCGTGATTTTTTTGCCTGCTGGTTGCTGGATGAATTTATCCTAAATCCGAGTTAGCTATTCCCTCGATCGCTCAGCATTTAAAACCGTATCTACACAAAATTTTGTTAACTTCGATCGCTCAAACTAAAGAGGTGACTTAACCCGGATTTGGTATTATATTAATAGTTGTGTTTAAATAAAACAATCGTAAAAAATATGAAAAAATCAGATAAATTACTGTTGTTTTTGTGGGGATGAAGACGGAGGGCGATCGACAAATAAGAAAAAATAAGGAAAAATATGATGTGAATAATAAATAGCTAAACGGGGGCGAGCCACTATCACCTCCGGTCAGATCATCGATCCAGCCAAGATCCAACATTACTCTGGCTTTCTGGTATTTTTTTCCGGATATCTACTGGCCAACGAGAATGAATATTTAATTCGTAAGTCAAAATCTAACTTGATATGGAAAATAAACTTGTCAGGAGAACGATAACGTTAGCAGCATTGATGGCGTTGCCAACATTGATAGTAATTACAGGTCTAAACTTGGCTAAGCAGGAGTTGCCATCTGCACGACTGACTGAAGGTAGTGTACTGAGTAGCTTTTACAAAGATGGTAGTTTATATATGATGGTAGCTAAACAAGACCCAACTGGGGGTGGGTGCGGTAAAAATCCTTGTTAGGAAGACGCTTGGATGATAGCTACGATTGAACCGACTGGATTTTCTCCCACCGAGATCTGATTCTAATTTCTTTAAACGGAAGTTACCCCGCAGGGAGCATAAAAACTTTAATCGCTACAGTTATCAGTTAATGCCACTAATAACTGTAGCTGATACGGAAAACTGAAAAGGTCAAAATTGAGATTTGTTTGTTTTTAAGTCATTACAAAAATAATATTCATTTTTTTCTCTAAAGCGAATGTTGTTCTTCAAATAATCGTGCAGCCAACTACAACTATACAATAAAAGTTGCTCCAAATTAAAAGTTTGCAATTCTACACCATCAAGACTCCAGATTTTGATAGAATTATCAAAACTGGCACTAGAAATAGTCTTACTATCGGGGCTAAAACTTATGCTTATGACAGCACGACTGTGCCCATTTAAAGTTTTAAGTTCCTTGCCATCCAGGCTCCAAAGTTTGATTGTTTTGTCCAAACTAGCACTGGCAATATTTTTGCCGTTGGGACTAAAACTTACGCTAAAGACTCTACCACTATGCCCCTCGAAAGTTCTAAGTTCCTTGCCATCAAGATTCCAGAGTTTGATTGTTCTGTCATCACTAGCACTAGCAATAGTTTTGCTATCAGGACTAAAACTCACGCTTAGGACTCCATCACTATGACCTTTTAGCGTTTTAAGTTCTCTGCCGTCTTTACTCCAAAGTTTGATTGTTTTATCATCGCTGGTACTAGCAATGGTTTTGCCATCAGCACTAAAACTCACACTGTTGACTGTGGCGCTATGCCCCTTTAAAGTCTTAAGCTCTTTGCCATCAAGATCCCAGAGTTTGATTGTTTTGTCCTCGCTGGCACTAGCAATAATCTTGCCATCAGGGCTAAAACTTACGTTTTCGACTGCATGACTATGACCTTTTAGGGTTTTAAGTTCCTTGCCATCGAGACTCCAAAGTTTGATTGTTTTGTCCTCGCTAGCACTAGCAATGGTTTTGCCATCGGGGCTAAAACTTACCCTATAAACGTTATCAAGATGCTGGCCTAGGGTTTTTAGCAGACGACCATTACTACTCCAAAGTTTGACAGTTTTGTCAACACTGGCACTAGCAAGGGTTTTGCCATCCGGGCTGAAACTTACGCTATACACCCGATCGCGATGATTTTTTAGGGTGGTGAGCAAAGTATGATGAGTACTCCATAATTTAATAGTATTGTCAGCACTGGCGCTAGCAAGGGTTTTGCCATCAGGGCTAAAACTTACGCTTACAACTCCACTACTATGCCCCTTTAAGGTTGTAAGTTCGCTACCATCATTACTCCACAGCTTGATTGTACTGTCACCACTACTTGAAGCTAGGGTCTTGCCATCGGGGCTGAACTTTACGCTAGAGACTCCAGCGCTAGGTCCTTTTAAGGTTTTGCTAAAGCTGCCATCACTATTCCACAGTTTGATTGTTTTGTCCAAACTAGAACTGACAATGGTTTTACCATCAGGGCTAAAACTCACGCTTAAGACTTCATCGCTATGACCTTGTAGGGTTTTAAGCTCCCTGCCATCTAGGCTCCAAAGTTTAACTGTGTTGTCCAAACTAGAACTGGCAATAGTCTTGCCGTTAGGGCTAAAACTCACACTTAAAACCGACTTTTGATGCCCTTTTAGCGTTGTGAGTAAACTGCCTTTTTCAAGGCTCCAAAGTTTGATGTTTTTGTCACCGCTAGCTGAGGCAAGCAGTCGCCCATCAGGGCTAAAACTTAAGCTATAGACTGGTTCACTGTGACCCAAAAAAGTTGTGAGTAAAGTTCCCCTTTCAAGGCTCCAAAGTTTAATGGTGTTGTCACCGCTAGCTGAGGCAAGCAGTCGCCCATCAGGGCTAAAACTCACCTCGAAGACATCAGTGCTATGCCCCTCTAAAGTTTTGAGTAAAGTGCCATCAAGGCTCCAAAGTTTAATAGTGCGATCGCTACTAGCACTAGCAATAGTCTTTCCATCTGGACTAAAATTTATACTGTAAACTGTAGCATTATGCCCCTCTAAACTATTACGTTCTTGTATTTCATTAAGTGTTTGTTTGAGTTGCTTTTCCACCTTATTTTTGAGAGCAATAGGTGCATCTATGTCGAGTAATTGACGACCTGCTTTTACACTATAAAATAATGCTTCAAGCTGGTTGTTTGAATCAAATTCAACTTTAGACAAAGCATTTAGTTCAGCGATTTCTGCCAATTTTTTTTGATGCTCTGCTTTCCTGACACGGATGTCTGCCCATCTCACTAAAATTACTGCTATAACAAATGTAATGAATAATACGCCAAGTCCAAAGCCAATTATCCGCCGAGCTTTCTTTTGTGCCTTAATCAATGTCTGATTAGCTTCTTGTAGCGTTAGGTTAGCCTCACCTAATATTTGACTGGCTTCTTGTTCTGTATCTAAAGCAATTTGAATATTGTGCTTCTCCAACTCTTGGCTTGCTGCTAAAAACTGATAATCCAAATCGCTTAAACTTTTACCAACTGCCCACGATCGAGCATTTCGCAATTCCTCTCCGCGCAAAAGCTGTGAATAATCTTGACATGAAGATACTTCCCAAGCACTAATCGCTCTTGCATAAGGACGTACAGCAGCTAGCTCTTTCTCCACCCAATCCCCATCAAAAACAGATTGATAAATGCCGTTGTAAACTCTCAAATATCCCTGCTGCTTTACTACTAAACCTGATAGCCGTAATTGCAATTGTTCAAAACTATCATCGCTTTTAATTTTGCCCGATCGCGCGATTTGTTGATACAATCCCAACAACCGGGGAGTAAGCTGTTCGTTACTCAGGATGCGATCGCGTATTGTCTGTAAATGATGTTGCTTATCCTGCACCCACCAATTTTCTACAATCCGTTCTCGTACAATTGCAGCTACCCATTCTGCTTCATCATGAGGATGAAAGCTTGCAGAATGCGTACTAACCAATTGACACAGCCATTGCGTGAGAAAAGGTTGTCCGCCCGTCCATTTTAATACCTCTTTTAACACTGCTTTGGGATTGTCAACTAGCCCGATTAATCCTCGCTCTAAAGGCTCGGTTTGCTCTGGTTGAAATCCAGTCAGTTCCACGGCTCGACTTTCAATATTAAAAGGCGTACAATTCGGATTGGCAATTAAGTCGGCAGGTGTTGCTACTCCCAGCAATGCAAAAGTGAGGCGGTTGTATTTGGCATTATTTGCACGTTTTTCATAACAGCTATTAATAAAAGCAAAAAAATCGTCTTTGAACTTCAGATTGAGAACATTATCGATTTCATCAATGAAGATAACTATATTTTGATTAACGCCGTCTAGCAGTGATTCCGAGACAAACTTATGCAATCGCATTGATGGCGAAAGATATTCATCTTTGTACCACCAGTCTCCCGGATCGACTGCTAGATTAAATCCACTTACTAAAAGGCTGAGCAAACTGCCAAAAAAATCATATGGCGTTACTTCATAACTGCAAATATCCCGCATTTCGATCGCACAACAAGCATATCCTTCTTGTTGCAGGGTTGCCATCGTGCGGACTCGCAAACTCGATTTGCCCATCTGTCGGGAGTTTAAAACGTAACAAAGTGAACCGCTTTTTAAGCCTTCGTAAAGTTCGCTGTCTGCTTGTCGCACTACATAAGTGAGTGCAGATTCCGGGAGACTTCCTCCTACTTGATAAGAGTTGCTGTTGTTGTGTGTTGCGATCATATCAGTTCCGATCGAATAATTACAGTCGCAGGAATCAGGAATCGGGAGGAAGTCATTGCTTATTTGTTAGTTGATGCAAACTTAAGACTGATATTAAATCCGGGTTGGGAAACCCTTTTATACTCGGCGGTTGAAACCGCTTCTACACGAACGAAGTCGGCCTGCGCCGACTAAAGAATTAATGGGGGAGGCAAACCTGGATTGGGGATAAAATATTCGCTCGAACTCGTTTTTACCACAGCCTAGATCCCCCTAAATCCCCGTTAAAAAGAGGGGTATTTGAAAACTCTTGCTCCCCCTTAAAAAGGGGGGCTGGGGGGGATCTGAGGGTTTGAAACCACACCCTAGGATAAATCTAGGTCTAATCGTTAAATAACAAACTATTACTACCTTTGAACTTAAGTCGATCGTCCTTCCCCATACCTTACACTATACAGAATCGATCGGCAATTAACCGGACTGGATATATCGTCCTAAATCCGAGTTAGTGAACCCCGTTCCTCTCTTATGCTAAATCCGGGTTAGCCATCCCCTTTATAAGTCCTTCGTCTGTCACCCGAAACTTTGGGATTGCTTCACTTCGTTTGCAATGACAATAACGGGGGTATTAAACCCGGATTTGGTATTAGTCGGCGCAGGCCGACTTTGTTCGTGTAGATGCGGTTTCAACCGCCGAATCTTTGTTCGACAAAATGCGGTTTCAACCGCCGAATCATAACAGGATCACCCAACCCGGATTTAAGATCGTAGGTTATTTTGAAAGCGATCGCGAAAATATTGGCGGTACAATTGATAACGCGGCACTGCACTATTATTCAACAGCTTCACCAGTCCCAAATCATTTAACTTCACTGCCATATTTTGATTTAACTCGGAGTTCAATTCTATGGGAGAATCAGTTAAGATTACTTTTTGAAAAGCACCAGCTAGTTGGGCGTTAGATTGCAGATTCCGCCAGTGTCTTTCTAAGTGACGGCTGTAAATTCCCCATGCGGTGTGTGATGTTTCCAGTAATTCTTCAAGCGTTTGATTTTGTTGTGCTAAATGTTCGATCGCTTCTGAGACTAAATAAGGATGTCCTCCCACTACAGCCATTAATTGTGTAACTTTTGCAATATCCCAATCTAACCCGTACTTCTGCGCTAAATCTAGCACTTGTTCTCGATCGAAGTCTGTTAATGTCATCTCGCATCCAGCATTAAACGGCGACTGATTGATATCAACCTCAGTGTAAATTTCCGAATGCAATACAATTTGCCGAAATTGTTGCCAGATTTGGCGAGTTTTAGCGTCTTCATGCCAAGTTCGCAGCATTCCTAAAAACTCGCTGGCAATTTCCCGATACGGAAAAATTCTATCTGCTTCATCTAAAGCTAAAACTAAAGGACTGTTTCCGGGCAGCACGTATTTTTCAAGGTAACTGCGACATTTAATTTTGCTATTACCAATACTTTTATGCCACTGTTCTTCCACGCTGGCAGCTAATTCTAATCTGTCAGCGATGATATTGCAAAACCACTGCAAAAATTTATCCAAGTTACTGAATTCTTCTGGCGTCGCGTCTCGCAAATTTAAAACTACCGTGCGATATTCTTTTTGCGCTGCGTGGTGTATAATTCTTGACATTAATTCGGTTTTTCCCGTCTGCCAAGGCGCTTTAATTCGCAGCAGACATCCGGGCTTAAAAATCTCTGAGTAACAGCGTTCTTCAATGGGAGGGCGTTCTACATAATAAATCGAGTTAGGTTCGATCGAACTCAA
>JBOFTL010001133.1:0-4210 GCA_051652045.1 Microcoleus sp.
GTTTTACCGAACAAGTAATTCTGTGTCAGGGTATCCGTGCCACCAGCATCACCCACGACAAATGAATCACCGCGAACCAACGCCTCGTCTAAAGCAGGCCGATAGTAAGTGTTAAACTCGTCCTCAGTCAGGTCTAAATGTCCGCTTACAAAGTTTTTCATCCGCTTTAAATCTAGGTTAGAGCTATTGGGTTCAAGACTGTATTAATTGTATTAAAGTTGCGATCGAATACACCTTTTAAGCAGTATCGATCGCAAACATTTTGCAAACATCAACCCTAACTATTTATCGCTTCAGCAACAATAGTGCGGTGTCGGGGAGAATTGCCAGTTATTGTCGGCTTCGCAAAACCGGATTCTGTTAAAGCTCGATCGATATCTAAGGCGAAATACTGATCCAAATAAGGCTCCGTACTTTTGAGCAATGTCAAAATATAAGGAGGCATTTTGGCATAAATTTCCGATTTTGGATTCATATCCATAATTGCCAAATGTCCGCCATCGCGCAGCAAACGCCTTGCTTCTCGGAATATTTCCATCGTTGCTGATTGCGGCAGTTCGTGACAAACTAGAAAGATCGAAACTAAATCGAAAGCCTTCGCGGGTAAACCAGTAGATTCAGCAGCCGCGTGCACCCAAGTCGGATTTTTTAGCTCGGAATTTTCAGCTTTTCTTTGCTGCGATCGATATTGAGCCACTGATAAAAAATAAGGCGATAAATCCACTCCGACAACCTTAGCTTCCGGGTAAATGTCCTGAAGAGCAAAAGAACTCATGCCCGCACCGCATCCAAAATCTGCAATATCTTGCGGTACTTTAGCAATTTGAGGTTTAACAATTTCGTGATAGCTCGATCGCAGTTTTGCATCACCTTCTGCGCCAGCTTCCGGCCAAATTGTAGCGTGAACTGTACGGGCGGCTGATTCCACTTCTGTTGCAGCTTCCCAACTCATATTGCCTTGTTCGTAGGCATGAAATGAAGTTAAATAATATTCCGGGTAAACCAGATCGGGATTTTGGACGCTGAGCAATTCTTGCTCCCAATTTCTGGCTAAAAGTGCTTGGGAATCTTGTATCCAATGCACGCCGATTCTTTCAGCTCTTTTTATCATCATTTCCCGCGCTTTGTATTTGGCAAACTCGGCTAAAGGTTTGATGGAAAGTACGCCGTTTACCAAGCGCGAAGCCAATCCGGGAGTTGTGTTAACAGCAGCAGTCATATTCTATTTTTCCTTATTTAGCGCCAGCGATTATAACACGGCAACGTCCTTGGGATATCCTTAGTTTATCAATTTGTTATGTTTGCGCTTGCCACCCTGTTGAGTTGGCGTGATAGCTAGAATGTGGAATACTCGATAATTCATCCGTGTATCCGTGTCAGAATCCGTGTAGTGCTTTCTTTCTTCTTAGCTCAAAATTGCTAAGCGCTTGCATTCTGCAAAATTTCAACTTTTCTGGAATTGCCTTTCCCGAAGTGGGAGTATTTGATAGAATACTTTTAAATACGACTTTCAGGAGTTTGCTGTGAGCAAGTCAATTGTGGAATTAGCGGACAATTTGCCGTCGGGTGGCATGACTGTCAAGCTGTTACAATCCCTGGATTTTGTAGTGCCGGGACAATGGAAAAATTTCACGAGTTTTGATAATACAATTCAAATTGTTACTGGGGAAACCAGCGGGAAAAAAATTGAAAAAATTCGCGATCGGGCGATCGCGCTTTACGAAAATCCTAACGAACCCTATCAATCTGTTATCAAACTTTACCAGTTAGCAGATAGTGCCGGCACGGCTTTAGGTGCAGCAGCTATGGCGAATAAAATAGGCGAAAGTATCGGCTTTCTCTCCTTCCTCAATCGCTTGACTCCCAAAGCTGACACGACTCAAACTATCGATCTGTGTCTGAAAGTTGTAGTCGAGTTAATGGCTTTATGCAAGCTGAATAAAATTTCCATTAACAACATTGGAGATTTTGCGAGTTCCTTGTCTAATTATCGGGAAGAATCGGTGATGCGGATGGCTGCTTTAGTTTGCATTGACGGTTTAATTCCCCTCGGCCCGGACTTTATTCGAGTGACACAAAATACCATGACGGGATTGAATCCTGCCATCTTGCAGCAAAACTCAACCTTTAACAATATTAGCAATTTAATTCCTGGCGGCAGCACTTCGGATAAGCTCAAATTCGTCACATCAACTTTTACTTCCGCGCAAGGTTGGATGAACAATTTAGTCGTGTCTCGCGGCTTAACTCCTCAATTGGTTGTAGGCAATATCAAGAAATACATCGATGTTGCTGATGACAAATTGGATTATGTGGCGGCATTTTTAGACATGAGTACCAATTATTACGAGCATACGGGAATTCAAACTGTTACTCGCAGATTGATAGAGCGATCGTACTAATTTACTCTGTTAGGTGCGCAGTGCGCACCCTACATGAGCTTTTTGACAATGCAATCTGCTTGCAAAACAACTAAATTATCGTTTTGAAAAACTGCACAACTTGTCATTCTAGCCGCGATCGCGGGAATTTTTCCTTGTTTGAGAGAATCGATCGCACTTGCCGTAGCATCAAAGTCATCAATCCAGCGGTAATTTTGTACGTACTGAAGAGTTAAAGCGGTTCGATCGAGCATCCAAAAATCAATTCCGTAGCTGTTAATGAAGTTTTGCAATACAGTTCGATCGTCCGTATATTGAGCGCGAATTAAATCGTTCACTCGCTGCTGGAATTTGTTATAATATCCTTTGTGGTAAGGTACTGCATATTCCTTTGCTACCAAAACCGATCGCTGGCTGAATGTCGGTAAATGATCCGTCTCTGAGACGATCGAAGCAATGAGAATGTCTTTCGGTTGCTTTTGAAAAAATTCGTACAAACCTGCGATTTTTCCCTCGACATATCCCACAGTGGGGAATTTTGCAACAAAGCTGGGATACAGCATGAGGGCTATGGCAATTACGGCCGTTGTCATTACTGCAACTAGATTTTTTAAATTAAAATTTGTTGTGGTTTTTGATGCCCAACTACAGACGCGATCGATAATTAAAGTTAGGACGATCGCGGTTGTCAAAACTATAATAAATCGCAAGCTATAAGCCGTGTAACGTCCCGGTTGATACAGTTTAAAAACGGTAGCATGAGCGACAAGAAACATTGCAAAAGATGATAAAAACAATTGGGGTAACAGCCAGACTTTGCTGCTAATTTTAGAGGCCAAGGGAAAGTTCGATCGAAACAGTATCAACAGCGGAAATAACAGCGCCGCACAGTGAGTTACAGGGGTAAATAGCGATTTGGGAAACAATCCGCTTCCCCTACCAGTCAACCAATAATCTATCGGATTCGGGCGAAAAAAAGCATTTCTGCCATCGGCTGCAAATACACCCATTTGCTTTGCTTCTGCTGCGGTATAAGTCGGGCCGAATTCAGATTTATCTAGGGCGTAAGGCAGCATTATTAAAAAGATAACTCCCAAACACGCACTGCAAAAGATGTAATTAGCTCGATCGCCCGACAAGCGCAAACGGCCGTTTTCCCACTGCAACAAGCGCAAAACTAAAATTCCCGCAGCAACCAATGCGTAGGGAGGATAAAATAGTCCGAGAAGGGCGATCGCTCCCAAACAAGGAAACAAAGAGTTGCGCAGTAAATAATATAAAAATCCGAGAAATATCGGATAAATAAATGCTCTCGGCGTCGTGGAAGCCAGATCGTCGGTCATCCACATATGCTGATTTAATAGCAAAGATGCGATGAATCCAGTCATCGGTATTGGCAGAATTTCCAAGCAAGTGCTAAAACAGTAGTAAGTAGCAATTAATGCCAGAAAAAGCGGCAGTATTTTGTGCAAAAATAGGGGGTGAATGCCAATTGTTGCTGCTAATTTGTAGAGAGTGCTGTATCCGACGGGGGCGACAGATTGAAAATAGTTAGCAATGAAATCATTGGGGAATAATTCTCGATCGACAAATCGCATCATCCAGAAAACGTGCTGTCTGGCATCGTCTTGCACGATATATTCGCCACCGAAGGCTTGTTTCATCCCTAAAATTGCGTAAATTGCAGCAAATGTGAGGGCTAGAATCAACCAAAATATTGTACGCCGAGATGTGCGATCGGCTGAGGCAGTCAAAAATTCGTGCCAGCGGGAGATTAATCTCATTTCAGATTTCTAGAAATTTGAGGTTCGTAGTTGCGCTGTAGCGCC
>JBOFTL010001134.1:0-2253 GCA_051652045.1 Microcoleus sp.
AGACTTGGAGGAATTTAAAAGAGCTTGTCATCAGTTTAACATTTAAATATTATTAGATTTACTGTCAAACTAGAGTTAAGTTATATGACAGTTAGCGAACTGCAACCATTATCTAGGAACGGTTTTTTGAGGTATTCACAAACAGCGAGCAAAAAAATATGCGGTGGAGATGGCAAGAGGAGCGATTGTTTGGCACTGCTGCGTTAAAATTAATTATAGGGAATATCAAGCTAAAATAAGATAGAAAATAAATACAGTCGATCGAGGTAAATATGACAACTGCTATAGACATTGGAACATTGCTGAATAACTATCTGTAAGAGATAAGCGATCGCCTTTACAAAACACTTTAAGTCTTTAGATATAGATTCTCAATCTATCCGATAAATCGACCTCTATCTCAAGGTCGATGCAAGTTCCCAGTAGTACAATCCTATACTGAATACAAAACCAGTCAAGCAACAGTAAAGGGTAAAAAAATGGCAGAAGGATATCTAGCCGAACGCACAGTTTCAGCCGTATTCAATGAAGAAGAACAACTAGACGGCGTAATTCGGCGGCTGCTCGATCGCGGAGTTTCCCGCGAACACATCTCAGTAATGGGAAAAAACTTTCAGTCCAAAACTCGAATTGCCGGCTTTCTGACTAAAAAAGATGTGATTTTAGGAGGATTGCGCAATGGAGCGATTTTTGGTTCCTTATTCGGCTCTTTTTTGGGGTTGCTAACAGGCGTCGGAGTGCTGTTTATTCCCTTTGTGGGTGCAGTAGTATCTGCAGGTCCTTTGGGTGCTGTATTATTGGGTGCCGCTAGCGGCGCAATTGCAGGTTCAGCCGGTGCCGGTTTAGTCTCCGCTTTAGTCGCTTTGGGAATGCCGGAAGACAAAGCAACTATCTATCAAACCCGTGTTGAAGCAGGAGAATTTCTCGTGATGGCAGAAGTTCCAGCAGATAAATCTGGCGAATTTCAACTATTACTAGAAAGTGCAGGTGGTGAAGAAATAGCTATTAGTGAAATGACGCTGCCGCGCGCTGCTAAAGGTCGTGTCGAAAGCCCATCAGACTTGTCTCCCGAAGTACGATCGCACCTATCAGCAGAAGCTCAAAAAACATTTATCGATCGCTACAATGCTGAATTTGATGAAAGCAACGATTCGATTCAAGCCGAACACGCAGCCTGGGAATCCATTCACCAAGAATACGAAGAAGACGAACAAGGTGTTTGGACTAAGCCTTTAGCAAAAGTTTAGTACCTGTAATATCAAATCCCGGTTAGCTACCCCTTTGATAACGCAATAAGGTGCGCAGGGCGCATCTTATTTTTTAGATCGATTTTTTATTTTGTGCTGCATAACTCACTGTTTTTTCAATTCTATTCAACCGGGTTTCGGGGCGTTTTGCACTTTGAATCCACCGGATAATTGCCTTTTTACTAGAGTTGTTAAATGCTGCAAAATATGTGTTGGCATTTGTATTTGCTTCTAGAGCTTGTTTCAAGTCAGGTGGAAGGATTAATGCCTCGATTTCATCCAATAGCGTCCACGAACCATCTTGTTTGGCTGCTGCAATTTTTGCTAATCCCGCATCGGTCATTTGACCGCAGGCGATCGATTCTTCGATGTATTGCTTGTTTAATTTTGACCAGCCACTTTTGGGTTTTCGAGGCGTAAATATTTGTCGGTAACGTTCTGCATCCAGGGATTGAACTTTGCTGTCAATCCAGCCAAAGCACAGCGCTTCCTTGACGGCTTCGCTGTAGATAATGCTCGGTTTCCCGCTGTTAATTTTGTAGTAGACAAGCCATACTCCAAGGGAATTCTGATGGTTTTGTTCCAACCATTGCCGCCAAATTGCCCGATCGCTGGCGTATACTGTATCGAGTAAGTCTTCAAATTTCGGCATTAGGAAATTGTTTGAGTTAAATATAACTTAATTATACTATTTCCTATTTGTGAGTTTTCCTATTTGTGAATGAGGTATTTACCCATCTACCATCAAAATCAGACGATCGGGATTAAGCTGCACGTACCAGGGAAATGGTCGGTCTTTGATAGTATTCCATTTTTCTTTAAAAACTTCGGCTTGCACGTGATAGTCCTGCAAACTTAGGGGTACTGAATTGAATTTGAGAAATAGCGTCATCCGGTGTGGCGTTTCGCTGGTTGCAGCTAACCAACAAGGATAGGTATTATTAAGATCGGGATCGGTTGTGATGCTAATTTGGTGGGCGCGAATGCCAATATCGGTGAGTCGATC
>JBOFTL010001135.1:0-10224 GCA_051652045.1 Microcoleus sp.
TGGGGATCGATGTTGCGAATAATTTGACTGGAAATTACTCGCGGCTTGATACATTCCTCTCTGCGAACCCCAATAAATTCTAGAATCGCCTTGCCTGCCGCCCGCGTCTCCCCCTGCAAGCCCGAATGCACTTCCAAAAGGCCGTACAAGCGTTCTACTACCTGCACTCCGGGACGCACCGAGGCAGATTTGAGGGCGACATCAGTAATTCGGTTAATTTCGACACCGGGCGAGATTTCGATCCACAGCGACGCATCTCCCGGTAGTGGTAAGAATCCAGCGGCGACGGTGCCGATATATGCTGCGTGCTGCGGCTGCAAGTTATCTAGAAATACGTAGCTGCGTAATTCTATTCCCAATGTGTTTTTCTCCGCCCGTCAGGTTAACTTTACTAAGTGCAGCTTTTTAGTATAGCGCACGATCGAATCACTTATAAAGTTTTGACTGCGAACCAGATAGTTTGATTTGATATCGCCTCCGGTCGATCGAGCGCAAGAAGGTTTTAGTAAGGACTTCAGTCCTTAACATTATGAGGACTGAAGTCCTCACTACAAACATTTTTATTAGTCCTAAAAAATAACTAAATCTGCTTGCATGAAGAAGTTTAATTTAGGAATTCAACTAACTGCTGCAATTTCATCCAAGGTTCGCCACTCGCTAAAATGTCCTTAGCCAAAGCAACTCCTGCTGCGTGAGAACCTAAAGGAACTGCACCTCCTACTTGCAGTGCTAAAGACGCATTTAAAGCTACAGCATCCTGTTGGGCGCGCGTTCCTTTACCTTGCAAAACGTTGCGCAAAATCTCGGAATTTTCCCCAACATCTCCTCCTTTTAAAGAGCCGATCGCGCTTGGTGTCAATCCCAAATTTTGGGGTTCTAAAGTAGTTAATTCGACTTTACCATCGCACAAAACTGCCAAATCTGTAATGTCTCCCAATCCAGCTTCATCCAGTTTTTCTCTACCGTGAAGGACGATTGCCAATTCCGTTCCCAACTCACCCAAAGCTTGCGCGACAGTTGATACCAACCCCGGATCGAATACCCCGATTACCTGCCCTGTAGGGCGCATAGGGTTGACGAGCGGGCCTAAAAGGTTAAAAACAGTCCGCACTTTCAAAGTACGCCGCAGCGGTGCTACAGCCTTCATTGCGGGATGCCAGCCCGGAGCGAATAAAAATGTGATGCCTACTTCATCTACGGCAGCTTTGACTTTGGAGGGATCGGCGTTGAGATTGATTCCCAAAGCTTCGAGCACGTCAGCGGAACCGACTTTGCTAGAGGCCGAACGATTGCCATGTTTGGCTACTTTGACTTTGCCGGCGGAAGCGACAAAGGCGACGGCTGTGGAAATGTTGAAGGTTGATGCACCGTCGCCACCGGTGCCGCAAGTGTCGATTAATTTGAGATTGGCGGTTGGGGATGGCGCTTCGCTGGTGAGAGATTGAGACTGCAACACTTGGGCCATGCCGGCCAATTCCTGGGAAGAGATGCCTTTGGCTTGGAGGGCTGCTAAAATTGCGCCGGAAAGGACGGGGGGTATGGTTTCTCCCAGCCAGCCGCGCATCAACTCGGCTGCTTGAGTTTGCGAGAGAGATTGCTTGTCTAAAATTTGCTGTAACAGAGAAGGCCACAGGGGAGAATCTGCTGTTAGGGTTGCAGCGTCTGATGGTTGTGGTGTTGTGAATGCGGGAGGGTTAGTCATTATATTGAATTTTTGGAAGTTAAATTAATATCGCGTCCGATCGACCGACAGCAATTAGCGGACTGAAGTCCGTACTACAAACCATCGGACGCGATTTAACGGGCCCAAGTGAGAGTCGATCGGGATTGTATCAGACTTTGTAGCGGTATATTTCGCCTCGAATTTCTTAAGTCGATCGAGAGGAAGCCTAAACAGTGATGTTTAGATCCCCGTGGTTCCACAGCGGGGAGAATGTCAAATCCTCGGGATTTCTGCCGGATCTTCTAATTGTCACGGACTTTACCGGCACAAACTTCTGCAATTTGAAATTTTTGATACAACAACGATCCCTGGGGTTATGACAAGTTTAAATAATCAGCTCATTTCTGTAAGGATCGATCGAGCGTCAGCTAGCTCGTCTGCCAGCAAGATCGACGATCGCTGATAGGGTGCAATTGCAAGCATTCAGTTTAGCAGATTGCTTGCCGAAAGTGACGGGCCGATCGGCCGGAGTTCCTGAGTTTTCGCGATCCTGTCGCCGCAGGCGTTCGGTGAAGGGCTGGGAAATAGGTAAAAAAGCATTCTCAGCAGAATGTTTGCTACTTGTCACACCGACAGTTAGTGTTTTACTTTTAGCGACTCGATTCTTTGTAGGAGTCGCCGCGATCGGAAAACATCCTTAACGCTTAATAAATTCGGGGTGTGTAGCTGCTAATATATTCGGGGCGTTTTTAAATAATGAGTGTTGCTCAAATAACTGCAACAAAAGCAAATAAGTTGGCAACTCTGATTTAGAAATTAATTCGTGCATCTCTCAAAAATAGGTCAGACTACCTAAGCAGCCATAATTTACTAACACATAACTCTTGAGAGGATGAAGTAAATAAATAGCGAATCAATACAGCAGTGTCACGATCGACCGTAACTCTAAAGGTTCTAGATCCGGTAAAATACAGATGTTCTGTAGGGACGCAGCTTTGTTGTGTCCCAATCTGTGCGACTGGCAATTGATAATCGATCGAAACAACCGCAGTGCTTTGCGGTTGATTTATAGTTAAGGGCGATACAGCATCGATCCGGCGCGCCCCATCGCAAAAACTAGAAAGACTCTCAAAAAAGTGAGGTACGGGCGATCGATTTCTAATTACCAATTACCAATTACCTACTGTACCTGATGTTACACCAGAAATGCTAGACACTGAATTTCCTACTATGAAACTAACAACCGGGTTTCTACCTGACAGTCGAGCGATCGCAACTGAGATTTTTGCTAGAAACCTGGTTGTTTTGCTGTGAAATAGCTAATAGATAGTCAAAAATATTGAATCTTTCACCAAAAAAAAGCAGGGTATTCAAAAGTGATACATCAAAAAGTGGAAAACCAAAAGATCGAGTGTAAATTAGACCAGACAGCGATCGAATGTCTGAATGTCAAGGAGGCACTGCACCAAATGGAAGCAAAATATTACAGTATGTTTGAAAATGCGGTGTCTGGCATTTTCCAAACAACGCGCGACGGGCGCTACATCAGTGCGAACCCAGCTTTGGCTCGCATCTATGGATATAATTCTGCTGAAGAATTAATGAGTTCTTTGACTGATATCAGCGATCAGCTTTATGTAGATCCGATAAGGCGCGATGAGTTTGTTTCTGTATTGCACCAACAAGGTTCCGTGTCAGATTTTGAGTCGCAAATTTATCGCCGAGATGGCACTGTCATTTGGATTGCTGAAAATGCGCGGGCTGTTTGCGATGAAACAGGCAACTTACTTTACTACGAAGGTTTTGTAGAAGATATCACCCAGCGCAAGCAGGCAGAATCTGCACTGCGAGAAAGTGAAGAACGCCTGCGTTTAATTATTGAAGGCGTTAAGGATTACGCTATCTTCATGTTAGATACTCAAGGATATGTAGCTAGCTGGAATTCGGGAGCGGAAAGAATTTTGGGGTATCTATCCTACGAAATAGTCGGCAAGAATTCCGAGTGTTTTTTCACGCAAGCAGATATTAAAATCGGCAAACCCCAAGAAAAATTAATCATCGCGACAGCACTAGGTCGATACGAAAATGAAGGCTGGCGGATTCGCAAAGATGGCTCGCTATTTTGGGCAAATATTATCGTTACTCCATTGCACGATGACAGTGGCGAATTGCGCGGTTTTTCTCAAATTATGCAGGACATTACCGAACAAAAGCGGGCAACCGAGGAAAAAATGCAGTTGATTGCTTCTTTGCAAGAATCTGAAAAGAAATTTCGCACTCTTTATGAATCGACTACCGATGCCGTAATGCTGTTAGACGAAACAGGTTTTTTAGATTGCAATCCGGCAACTTTAAAGTTATTTGGTTGCAGCAATTCCAGCGAGTTTTGCGGCAAACATCCTTCGGAATTTAGCCCGCAATTTCAACCGAACGGACGAGATTCTGCAAGTTTAGCTGGAGAGTGGATCGATACGGCTTTGCGATCGGGAAATTGCCGTTTTGATTGGCAGCATCGTCGCTTGGACGGTTTGGAATTTCCGGCGGAAGTGCTGCTAACCGCGATGGATGTTGGCGGTAAAATCGGCTTGCAAGCGGTGGTGCGCGACATTACTTATCGGGTGCAAGCTGAGGAAGCTTTGAAGCAGGCTAATGAGGTGTTGGAATGTCGGGTGCAAGAACGCACCTGTCAGTTAGAAGATGCTATAAAACAGTTGCGTTTGTCGGAAGAAAAGTTTTCTAAGGCTTTTCGATCGAGCCCAGATCCGATGACGATTACTACTTTTGTTGATGGGGAGTTTATTGAGGTTAATGACAGTTTTTTAGCGGCGATCGGCTACTCTAGAGAAGAGGTAATCGGTCAGACTGTACCGGAATTAAATATCTGGCTAAACCCAGAAGATAGACTTGATTTCTGGCAAAATTTGCAGCAACAAGGCGCGATTCGCAATCAGGAATGCGAGTTTCGGATGAAGTCGGGTTCGGTGGCAGTATTTCTCATGTCAGCAGAATCGATCGATTTGGATGGTCAACTTTGTATCTTAGCGGTAATGACAGATATTACCGATCGCAAGCGGGCTGAAGAAGCTTTGCGGGAAAGCCAGCGGGCACTATCGACGCTGATGAGTAATTTACCGGGGATGGCTTACCGTTTTCGCAACGATCCCGATCGCAGTATGGAATTTGTCAGCGAAGGTTGCTATAAATTAGCAGGCTATTCTCCAGAAGAATTTATCGAAACTCGGCAAGTGTCGATTGCTAAGTTGACTCACCCGGACGATCGCGATATTTTGTGGAATGCGGTACAAGTTGCTTTGGAGGAAAATCGACCTTATCAACTTACTTACCGCATTACTGCTAAAAACGGGGAATTAAAGTGGGTTTGGGAACAGGGTTTGGGAGTGTTGTCTGACTCGGGAGATTTGATTGCTTTGGAGGGATTGATTACTGATATTTCCGAACAGAAACGCAGCGAAGCAGCATTAGTGCGATCGCAAATAGAACTGACGCAGCAAAAACAGCAATTGGAAAGAACTTTGGAGGAATTGCAGCAAACTCAAGCAGTCTTAATTCATACTGAAAAAATGTCTACCCTCGGTCAAATGGTAGCTGGTGTAGCTCACGAAATTAACAATCCCGTCAGCAGTGTTTGCGGCAACTTAGTTCACGTCGGTCACTATACAGAAGACTTGCTGGATTTGATTGATATGTATCAGAAATACTGCCCGGAACCGCCAGCCGAAATCAAAAATAAAATTGAGGATGTCGAGTTAGATTTTCTGTTAGAAGATTTGCCGAAGGCGATGTCTTCAATGCAGGTAGGGGCCGATCGAATTCGGGAAATAGTGCGATCGCTCAGAAATTTCTCCCGTAAAGACGATACTCAAATGACTCAAGTTAACCTGCACGAAGGAATTGAGGGAACGTTATTAATTCTGCAAAGCAGGCTAAAAGCCCGAGGCGGTTATCCTGAAATTTTGGTAATTAAAGAGTATGGTAATTTGCCTTTAGTTGAGTGTTATTCTGGTAAAATCAATCAGGTGTTTATGAATTTAATCGGCAACGCGATTGACGCAATTGAGGAACACAACGAAAGACGTTCTCTTGCTGAAGCAAAAGCTAATCGCAGTAAGATTAAAATTAAAACACAAGTGCAAAATTCACAGGCATTAATTAGAATTTTGGATAACGGTCCCGGTATGCCGGAGGAAGTCAGCCAGCAGTTGTTCGCACCATTTTTTACTACTAAACCAGCAGGCAAAGGTACGGGCTTGGGGCTTTCAATTTCGCAAAAAATCGCGCAAGAACATGGTGGTAAATTGAGTTGTGTTTCTGCACCGGGAGAAGGAACTGAGTTTATTATTGAATTGCCTATTAAACAGTTGATAGTTGATAGTTGATAGTTGATAGTTGTAGTGCGAGCGTCGGGAGCTCGCGATCGATTGAGAGTTGTAGTGCGAGCGTCGGGAGCTCGCGATCGATTGAGAGTTGTAGTGCGAGCGTCGGGAGCTCGCGATCGATTGAGAGTTGTAGTGCGAGCGTCGGGAACTCGCGATCGAACGAATTGATTTGTTTAATCGCTTAAATAAATCATATCGTAAACGTTGCGAAGTGAGGCTTCTAGCCTCGCCAAGCAACATCAATTTAGAATCCCTCGTGTTTCCAACCTGGGGAGATGTCAATCATCAGCATCGCTGGGATAACCAAATCGATCGGGTAATTCAGCAGAGGTAATTTGCAGAATCTCTAGCAATTTCTTGTATTGAGCAGGTGTGAGTTTTGGTACGGATCGCCCTGCTTCCCAGTTCCTGATAGTTGTTTCCGTGACGCCAAGTGCGTCCGCTAGCTGCTTTTGGGTCAGTGAGCGTTTAAGTCTGAGTCGCATTAGTGGCGATCTCTCTGATTTTTCTGGCATTTCCACAAGCAGCTTGACCTAAAACGTAAATTCATTTACGTAAACTCATTGACGGATAGCCGTAAATTGGTTTACGCTAATTAAAGATATTAAAGACGAGACAGCACGAGCTAAGCCACTTGTGCTGTAGGGGAATTGTTGTCTTTTCTTCAATTTGTCATTGTATGCGGTTTTACCGTTACCAAACATCAAATCTGTCCCAAATTATTGCTCAAAGCTATGTTGCAAGATTCAGCATCGAACCAAACATCACCCAATGTTTCAACTAACCAAATCTTGGAGGGCGATCGTCGCGAAGCAGTCCGTCATATCATCATCGGTTCACCGCTGGGAGTACGCCGCACAATCCACCAACTCCATGCGGTGCGTTATGCGGAGGTTTCGCGTTGGACTCATCCAATCGCAATTCCTGACGATCGCATCATTATTACACCAGAACAAGGAGAAATCATGAGTTTGTTGGTCAAATTAATTCGGTTGGAATGAAGTTAGGAGTTATGCAAAAAAGCGCGATCGCCCTTGCACGCACAAGAGCGATCGGCTGTTTTTTTTGAGAAAGGCAATCTCTTTTAGTACGATCGCCTATCTTGTAGGTTGGGTTGAAGCATAAAACCCAACACCAATTTAGTACGATCGCCTATCTTGTAGGTTGGGTTGAAGCATAAAACCCAACACCAATTTAGCGCGATCGCGCAAAGGTCGATCTACTTATCAGACAAAATCAAAGTAGAGGAAGCCGATCGGCCAAACTCTTCAGGAGTATATTGTAAATGAGCTTCTGCACCAGGCCAGAAGTAGGTGCCGGGAGTGACAGAACGGACGAGATAGTGAAGGCTGTAAACTCCGGGTTCGAGGCGATCGCTATAGGCAAGAATGCGATCGCGATACATCGTTTTATAATTAATTTGCCAGCTATCACCTCGGGCTTCCACCGCCTTTGTAGAGGTTTGGAAACTGTCATCAATCGGCTCGAAACCAGCAGGTAGCCGGTCAGTAATTACCACGCAATCCACGGGACGATCGGCAATAATTTTTAAACCAATATCGAACACTTGTCCGACTCCCAAAGTCAAATCTTTAGGAATAGAAAGTTGCTGTTCTCCTAATACTTTATCCTGACCGGCCGATCGAATTTCTCGCACTACTCGCAACCCGTTTAAGCGTCCCGGTTGATTTCCCGGCAAACGATAGCCGTAATTAACTAGATAGTGCAGAGTACCTTGACCGGATTTCTCAACAATCAAATCGCCATTTTGCGGTAATTGGTCTGTTGCTACGGTGATAAATTTACTGGGATTGCGGTAGCCATCAAATTGCATGGAATCTAAGGTTTTGCCCGCCAATGTTACGGTAGCTTGAAACTTGGGTGGTGTGGGTTGAGTTTGGCTGTAATCTACTAAAGCTGCAAGGGCTTCTGAGTTGTCATAAGTGCTTTGCCAAGTGCCATCTCGCCGCAAATTCAGGAGACTTTGCAACAGGCGATCGATATCTTCTGCCTTTCTTTTTTGAGCGATAAACAGCCGCAAAGCTTGAGATTGAATAGCGGTAGGAGATGCTAGCCAGCTTCGATTTTGAGGCAGATTCACCGCAGCCGATCGAGCGGTGATATAGATGTTTTTTTGCAACTCGTCAGTCAGCAATTTAGATTCATCTTGCCAGTCTTTGAACTGCGATAGATAACGGGCTAGCTCAATTTGAGTTACTGGGTTATATTGACTTCGCTGCTGATAGATATCTGCAAGAAAATCATTGCGTTTTTCACCTAATTCTGCTAAGGCAATCAGAGATAATAACCTTACCTGACTCTTGCAAACTTGGTCTTGGCAAAACTCATATTGTCCGGGATCGGCAAGAATTTTCTTCAAGTAGTTTGTCAGGCGAGACAGTACCCCAGCATTGACTGTATTGGGAAAAGCCTTAGATGCAGATGCGATCGCACTTGCAGTATAAGGTGTCAAAAATGGATCGGATTGCGCTTTTCCGGGATAAGCAGCAAAACCGCCATCTGCTTGCTGAAGTTTTGCTAGTTTTTCCAGTGCAGTTGTCGCTACTTTACTTGGGTTAAAATCTTTCAAACTTTGAGCGTACTTTTGAGAAAGAGTTTGCAAATTAGCCGCAATTAATAACTGACTGGCTGCTGGTTCCAAAAATGGTAATTGTTCGTTCTGCAAAACTTGTTTCGCCGGTGCAATAATTTCTGGTATCAATGTACTAGCTAGGGAAATCTCCAAACCGCCGACACCTGGCACCACATTGCGATCGACCTTCAGCGGAATTTTTACCTGATTTAAAGTTGTCCCTGTTTCCACAACATTTTCTGTAACTTCTAAAACTTTCACCTCTAAAGGCACTTCAAACGCATCCACATTGTCATTTAATTGCGTGGCAAATTGAATTTTAGAACCACCAGCATTACCCGCCAACATAGGGAAACGATAAGCATGAGTTCCCGACTCAGCTTGAGTTTTTAAATTCGCTGACATGGGGTTATTACCTTCAAATTTTACAGCACCGGCTACTTGACCGTTAATTTTCAGATTGCCTTTTTGCTGGGTATTGTTAGTAACAGATAAGCCAGCTTGAATGCGATCTCCTGGACGCACAAACTGCGGCAAAATTGGATTAGCAATCAGCGCTTTAGTAGTAATAAATGTCGCCTCTCCCTTGCCAAAATCTAAATTACCGTCAGTAGCAACAGCCATCACTCGCCAAGTTGTTAAGTCATCAGGAAGTTTGAATTTAACACTCGCTTTCCCATTAGGATCTGTCACAACAGAACCATTGTAGAAAGCCAAAGCTTGAAAATCTTTGCGGGCGCGAGTATTTGCTGCACCTGTAGAGAATCCACCGCCATAACCCCAACCTTTTGCCAGGGGCGAGGCCATATTTTCTAATACTACATCCTGTCGATTATCGCTGAAGCGGGTAGAAATTGACTGTTCGGCATAGACAGTTTTTACCAAATCTGGCGGGCGATATCCAGTTAGTTGCAGCACGGCTTCATTGACCACCATAACTGTAAATTGTCCCTTGACTGGCTTACCTCGATCGTCTTGCAATTGCAGTTGTATAGTTTCCTCTGCACCGGGTTGTAATTCGGTTTTCTGGGGAGTAACTTGGACTTTCAAGTATTTAGCATCTAAACTGGTTTGAAAAGGAGCAAAGCCAACTTTTACCAGTTTATCTAAACTTCCAGGTTCCAACTCTTTTAAACTTTTACCTTGGCGGACTAGCACGGCTTCTACCGCTGCATTGGGCAACATTTCTGGCGTTACTTGGAACTGGATTTGAGGAGCGCCTCCCTTAACTTTAGTGACAGTTTGATAGAGAGTTTTATTGCGAACAACTGCAAAATATAACTCTGCTTCTGGATAAGGTGATTGAATTAAAGCTGTTGCCGTTTCACCCGGTTGATAGCTTTGCTTATCGAGTTTAACTTCCAGGCGATTATTATCGTATCTGTTACCCCAGCTTACGATATTTTCACCTGTTGCCCAAACCTGTAAATCAGTGGCAGTTACTTCATTATTACTATCCGCAAAATTAGCTCGAATGCGGTAAGAACCAGATTCAGGAGGATTGAGAGATACTGTTTGAGGCTTGCTGCCAGATTTTACCTCTGTTTTTGCTACTGTTTTGTATTCGATTC
>JBOFTL010001136.1:0-4897 GCA_051652045.1 Microcoleus sp.
CCCCCAAGTCAGTATCGAACTGACGACCTCTTGCTTTTCAAACAAGCACTCTACCAACTGAGCTATCGGGGGAAAACGGAGAAGGTGGGATTTGAACCCACGACGGTGGTTAAACCGCTCTTTCTTAGCAGGAAAGCGCCTTAAGCCGCTCGGCCACTTCTCCTTAGCGAGAACGGAGGGATTTGAACCCTCGAAAGTTCAGGTGCGCTAACTGAATTGTTGTCCGATTACAACTCATTCTCAAGATTGATTTCAAATCTCAAAGCTTAAAATTTGAAATCTCAAAACTCCCAATTTCAAATTTTAAATTTTAAATTTTAAATCTGAAATCTCAAAATCTAAAATCCAAAATCTAAAATCCAAAATCGATGGATGGGTCGGGCTGGAATTGAACCAGCAACGCTTTAAGCTACTGTTTTACAGACAGGTACCAGACCAATTAGGAGGGCCGACCCGAAATTGAAATTTTGCATGACTTACGCAATACCATCGAAGAAACCGGTTTTTTTAGCTAATCTGCGAGTTGCAACGAAGTATTATCGACAGGACTTGCGCAATATCGACTAATACCAAATCCTGGTTTACCACCCCTGCTATTGTCATTGCGAGCGACAGCGAAGCAATCGCAAAGACTCTGCCAATAACCGAGGATTTATAAAGGGGATAGATAATTCGGATTTAGTATAACAACCAACAGTTGCGATTACTTCGCTTCGCTCGTAATGACATAAATAGGTTGCTCTTGCGTAACTCTTAATCGAAAAAAACCGGTTTATGACAACCTGTTCGTAAGTCTTAATTTGGTAGGTCGTCGAGGAATTGAACCTCGATCCATCCGCTTAAAAGGCGGCTGCAAAACCATTCTGCCAACGACCCACGCAAAGTGCTGACGGGAGTTGAACCCGCAATCACTTGGGTGAAAACCAAGCGGCTTAAACCGTTTGCCTACAGCACTATCTATTTTAGATTTTAGATTTTAGATTTTAGATTGGGGATTTTTGATTGAGGATTGAGGATTGAGGATTGGGGATTGGGGATTTTAGGTTGCTGTTTAAGATTTACGATCGCCCTTTTCTTACAGCACTAAAAGTTTGGCACAGGGACTGAGATTTGAACTCAGAAAATCAGTTTTGGAGACTGAGATGTTGCCAGTTACATTATCCCTGTATTTGGTAGCAGCGGCGGGATTTGTAGCTTGCTTCCGCGAAGCGGTACCCGCATTTACCAAGGCATGAACTTGGGGCTTTACCGTTAAGCTACGCTGCGATATTTTCCATTCTGAAATTTCAGATGGGAGTTTGTTCCTGCTAATAAATAGGAACAAAGGTTAGGGCGGGATTTGAACCCGCGAAAATCGGTTTTGCAGACCGACGCCTTGAGCCACTCGGCCACCTAACCAGGGAATCCCGACGGAGTTTGCTGGTGCAGCATTCCCGCAGGGAAATCTCTAGTATCTCGTTTGAAATTCTGCGATTATTTGCAATTTGAAATCTCAAATCTTCAATCTCAAATCTTCAATCTCCAATCTTCAATCTCCAATCTTGAATCTTCAATCTTCAATCTTCAATCTTCAATCTTCAATCTTCAATCTCCAATCTCCAATCTTCAATCTCCAATCTTCAATCTGAAAATCCAAAATCCAAAATCTAAAATCTAAAATCGCCCCACGGGACTGACGGGTTTCGATCCCGCTACCTTCGCTGTGACAGAGCGACGCTCTCCCGATTGAGCTACAGTCCCAAAAGATTTCTGTTTGGAATTTCTGTTTGGACGGGGTGGCGGTCGATCCGCGTACTACAACCCGAGGGGGTTATGGTTGCCGGTATCTGCACCGCCAATGTCCAAAAAGATGTAACATTGTTTGTGACCTATTTAGTTTTCAAGGTTCGTTTTGCTTGTGGGATAAAGCTTTGCAGCTCTTGCCCCTTCGCCATACATTTATACTACATTGCGTGTTACAAGACTGTCAAGGGGGTAATACAACTTTTTTGAGATTTTTTTGGGAAATCGGGTGTCGATCGCCCTTCCACCCCCTAGCAATTCGCCAAAAACCCTGAAATATAAGACATTTAGCTGCTAAGCTGGAGGTGTCGATCGAGGTAAATCCGATGGTAAAACTGTACTACACACCCCTGTCCATGAATTCTCGCCGCGTGTGGGTGGCCCTTTTGGAAAAGCAAATTCCGTTTGAACTAATCGAAATTAACTTCGACGGCGATCACTTGGGGCCGGAATTCTCGGCAATTAACCCTTTCCACCGCATCCCCGTACTAATAGATGGAGATTTCACCTTGGTTGAGTCGCTGGCAATTCTGGATTATTTGGAGGCAAAGTATCCGACTACCTCGCTGCTACCAACTGAGGCGAAAGCTTTGGGCATCGTGCGGATGGTGGAAATGCTGACGTTAAATGAATTGATGCAGGCAATGTTTCCGCTAACCAGGCAAATGCTTGGCGTACCGGGAGATTCTGAGGAAAAGGTGGAAAAGTCAAAGCAACAGATAGTAACCGTACTGAAGTTTTTTGAGAAGTTGCTGGCGGAGGGTGGCACTTATTTTGCTGGCGAAAAGTTTACTTTGGCGGAAGTGGTGGCGGGTACTGCGGTGCCTTCGCTGGAAATGTTCGGCTTTTCTTTTGATGAGTACCCGAAGTTGCAGCAGTGGCTTGGGAGGCTGGCAGTACGGGAGAGTTGGCAGCAAACGGAGGTATCTCAAGCCGAAATTGTGAGGAAAATCCCCATTATTAAAAAGTTAATGGCGGCGAGGCTTTAAATTAGTTGAGAGGTGAGAGTTGAGAGTTGAGAGTGTGCCCCCAAGAGGCAAGAAACCGGGTTTTTTAATTAATCTGTTGGCGAAGTTGGAGGATTTGCGGAAAAAACCCGGTTTTTGACCTCTCGTGCGTCACATCAAATCCGGTAGCATCGGAATTATTAATATTACTTACAGCCCGGACACGGCAGTGCCGTGTCCTCTATGTAATTCCGGTGTTACCGGAATTGATATAGCAACCGCCAAGGCGGTTAGTGATGGATAATGCCACGTTTCATAAAGGTGGTAGAATTGAGGAATTAATTCAAAGTGTAGGCTGTAAATTATTGTATTTACCGCCATACTCCCCAGATTTGAACAGAATTGAAAAATGCTGGTCTTGGCTCAAAAGTCGCATCCGCAAACAATTATATCGGTTTGATTGTTTACGTAATGCGATCGAAGATGTTCTACATCTTGCATCCTAACCGCCTTGGCGGTTGCTATATCTCAGTGGCTTGACGAAAAACAAGAAAGTATGGTAGGGGCTGTAGCTGATTAATGAGTTAATGTGCGTCAGGGTTGATACGGCTATGGAAATTGAGCGATTTGAGATTGTACGATTGTTAGATTGTAATTGTAGGATTATTCGATCGTAAGATTGGAAAATTGGGAGATTTTTCCACTGTAAACTGTCAACAATTGACTGCTGTGAAAATTATGTTTACTAAAACAGAATTAAGAAAATCGCTGCTTCAAACTCGCAAATCATTATCACCAGAAGCGCGGAAAGACAAGAGCGATCGCATCTGCACCCATCTCCAAAAATCACCTATATTCACCGAAGCAAAAACCGTTCTCGCCTACTTCAGTTTTCGCCAAGAACCAGATTTAAGTCTTCTATTTACCACTTCGAAAAAATGGGGGTTTTCCCGTTGTGTTGGCAAAGACTTATCCTGGCACGTTTGGCAGCCGGGAGATGCTTTGCGTGCTGGAACTTACGGCATTCCCGAACCGTTGCCGGATGCTATTAAAATAGATTATTCAGAAGTAGATTTAATCCTCGTACCTGCGGTGGGTTGCGATTTACAGGGCTATCGCCTGGGCTACGGCGGCGGCTATTATGACAGAATGTTAAATTTACCAGAATGGCGATCGAAAAGGGCGATCGGCATTATCTTTGAATTTGCCTTGCTTCCCGAACTACCCGTTGACTCCTGGGACCAACCGCTGCAAGGCATTTGTACCGAAAGCAGTTTACAACTCATATAAAATTCGCTAGTTATTTGTGGGAATTAAATAGTTAATGAAGCGCAGGTTATAGAATCTATTCATGAAATTATTAATATCGGGAGTCATGCGGCAGTTGCTATAGATAACAACAACAGTTTGTAGTAAGGACTTCAGTCCTGTCTATTTTAAGGACTAAAGTCCTCACTACAAACCTTACCGATTGCGCAGTTTGTAGTAAGGCCTTCAGTCCTGTCTATTTTGAGGACTAAAGTCCTTACTAAAAACCTTACCGATTGCGCTCGATCGAGCGAATATGATATTATCTAAAATCGAAAATCAAAAATCCTACAACATTCTCGATCGCCATCCTAAAATCTAAAATCTAAAATCTAAAATCCTATGTCTTCACGCTACGTTCGAGTACAAACAACACGAGGAAACATCCACTACGGGTTACTGCAACTGAACCGCAGCGTTCAGGTATTCGATGCACCTCCCTGGCACAAAGGAGAACCCACTGATTTGGAACTCCCAGCAGACACCTACAAAATTCTCGCCCCGTGCTCTCCCAGCAAAATTGTAGCCGTCGGCAAAAACTACAGCGAGCACGCCGCCGAAATGGGAACTCCAGTACCAGAAGAACCTTTGCTTTTCTTCAAGCCTCCCACCGCCGTCATCCCCGCAGGAGGTGCGATTCGCTATCCCGAACAATCGCAGCGGGTGGATTATGAAGGAGAATTGGCTTTAGTAATCGGCGAACACTGCTGCCGCTGCACTCCGGAACAAGCCCACAGTAAAATTTGGGGTTATACCATCGCCAATGATGTCACCGCTAGAGATTTGCAAAAACGAGACAATCAGTGGGCGAGGGCGAAGGGTTTCGATACGTTTTGTCCCCTCGGGCCGTGGATTGTCCG
>JBOFTL010001137.1:0-6527 GCA_051652045.1 Microcoleus sp.
ATTGATTTTTCTTTTTCCTGTCTGTCTATAAGACGATTACGCTACTAGATTTCTGAATTTTTTGAAGCGGTTTTTTTTGACTTTATGGACTTAGTGAGCGAACAACAGAAAGCAGGAATACCAGAAGAATTTTAAAAAACTCCCAGGTCCGATCGAATCAAGTCTGAGACCAAGTGAGAGCTTTCTCAAACAGCAGAAAAGCCTCTGGTTGAGAGGCTATATCTGTAGTAGGACTCTAGCAAATTAGTATTAGTCGGAATCACCCTGCAGGGAGTAAGTTCCGATTAAAGAAGCAATGCTTTCCTGACTCCTGAATTAGAGTGTGTTGAAGCGCACTGCCTCAAATTTAGCTAAGTTAGGTACGTGACACTAACCTAGCAAATCGCCTGCTAAGTAGAAGGAAGAGGGAAGAATATCGCTACAGTAAGCTTTTAGGCAATTTGGATATTGCCTTTAATTAGATGAACGTACCTACCGTTTTGATAATAGGCTCCAACCAGACAGAAGCTTCAACACCATTTTGACTGGAAATGCGAGCACCAGCGATCGTCCGCTTAACAGGTGCAGCTTGAATCGGAAGTTTAGATGATTTCATGATTTTTCTCCTTGTGTGATTGTTGTTTGTTCGCCTAACATTTACCACTGATTACGCGGTACGTGTCCGGCCTGGATGGGAACTTTCACGATCTGTTTTCCTTTGTTAACGATAGTAAGACTTTAGGAAATTGGTATCACAAAACAAACTTCACGAAAAAGGGATGAACCTTGGTGTAGATTTTATTAAGCTCACCCAACTGGCTCCATCATTAGAAGTGTAGAAGTTTGCACCATAACAACTGTTAAACCCTAAATACGATCGTTTGGTCTTTGCCTGTAGAAGTGAAAAACTTTATCGGCAGTTTTTCCTGCGATTTAGATTTTCGGTGCGGAGTTAAAGATGGGACAGGTCTATGGTCTTAAGGTCGAAATAACCGAGTCAAACTGTTGCTCTACTGCTTTTATATCGTCTGAGCTGAAATTGTTTAGGCTATAGAATTCCCGTAATTGTTTGCGAGAGTTAACTTCAATCTCAATGCCAGCATCATTGTAATAGAGCTGAAGCCAGTCGAGAGTAGCCTTCTTGCCAGACTCAGCAAGTGCGTCCTTATCCTCCTCAGCTAAATTGAAGTTAAAGGTGCCGTAATTTAGATCGGATATCTGGATAGTACGCTGCGGGTGCTTCTCATAAGCTTCTCGATCGATTTCTTTGGTTGCGTCTATGTAGTTCACACCAACTAATTTATTTATGATTTTGTCTCTTAATTTTCCCAGCCAGCTTTGCGGATTTTGCTGCCCTCCTTCCCACAGAAGCTTTTTGATTTCATCTTGACTGTCAACCTTCAAACCTAGTGTGCAGAGGTTTTGAGAATATACGCCTTGTACGCCAGTCAATACTTTGTTCATTCCTGCTAGGAAATAAGGGGGTTCATTGAAGATGAACATTGGATAGTTATTGAGACAACCTCCATCTATGTACTCTTGGCCGTTATATTTCACGCTTTGAAAAAACCAAGGCAGTGACATGGAGATCCTTACAGCTAGATCGACAGGCATATCTGGTGTGCGATGGAAACTAAATACCTCAAGTTCTCCAGTAGTGTAATTCGTGCCTGTAAAACAGATAGTTTTGATGCCGAGATCGAGCGACTGACGATCGTCGCTCCATTTCTTAAATTCATTGAGCTGCCAAAATGTAAATTGGTAGTTGTCGTCATTTTTAAGTTGTTGCGCTACCTGAGTCCATTGAGTGGAGCTAGAAGCCTCTAAACGTTCAGCAATTACACCTCGAACCCACTTTTGTAGCTTATTACCGAGAAAGATGCCCCCTCCTTTCTCTTGGTTTCCAAACAAAAGATTCTTCAAGGCAAATGTTACATTGAAGATTATAGGAGGAGAATTTCCATCAGTTAAATCTGTGAAGTCAGCTATGTTAGCATCATACACAATTCTTTTGATTTTTTCTGCGCTGTAACCCAATCCTATCGCCAATGCAGTCATAGCCCCAGCCGAGCTACCACCAACATTTTTAATATTTGCTAAAATGCCCTCTTCTTCCAAAACTTTAATAGCCCCAACGTAGACCAAGCCTTTAGGACCTCCTCCTTCAAAAACCAGATTTTCTATTGGTAATTGTTTCACCACAATTCCAATAGAGCTATTCGCAGGCTTAACATACATATTGTTTACAAGTTCTTTCCCAGATGTCATCTTCTTTTCTCCTTGTAAGTTTTTCGGTTCTCAGCTATAGCGATCGAGGATTCGATCGAGCAGCAGTTCCATTGAGTGTTGGTTCAAAAATACCAAAATTGTTTCTCTTAGGTGATGTTGGGTTTTGCCATAGCTCAACCCAACATACAAGATTATATGAAACGAAATAAAGTATGCTATAAATTAAGCCGATAAAAGGTTGTATTATTGAGCTTAATTTTGCAGCAAACATTTAGATATTTCATATTAGTATTTCAGACTGAAATTACTGCGTTTTCTAGTCACGAGTAATTTCATACTTAACTGTGTAATCCCAGGTAGACCAGCCTTTAATGGAGCCTTTGGAGTCTTTTTTGCTCATGTTCCACTCGTGAACTTCCTGGGCAGGGCCTGTGGCGGAAATTTCTAATTCGGTAGTGCCGAGTAAGTCATCTTTATCCAACTTAGCAAGAATACCGAGTCCGGTTGTAGCTAATGAAAGTATCTTTCCAGCAATAACTCCTTCAGGACCTGCCATTGCTACAGCATTTGCAACTTTAGTGGTAATCTGTTTAATTGTGTCGCCGTACTTAGCCCAATCTTTTCCAGCATCTTCGTCGTAAGCTTTTAGCCCGCCTTTAATGCTTTCTCCTTCTGGGATGTTGCCTTCAAATAAAACGCTATCCTCTGGACGGAACGTTTTGGTTTGATTGTCATTGATTTTGATAGGGCGCGTCAGAATTGCCTTTGTGACTCCCCCACCTACTAAAGCACCGACGAGATAGAAATCATCTGCACCGGTTATATCTTCAGTATCTCGGCACGAAACATCGACTAATTTAACTTTGATGTTAGGCATTTTTTATGTCACTATCGTTTTGAGTTTGGCGTTGGGAAGAGCATTTAGTTAATTGGTAGTTGAATGCCTTTTTGCCCTTCCATTTATAAGACGATCTCAGCTCGCAATTCCTGAATGCCTGAGGAGATAATTTTGGGTTTTAACTGGCTCGCTTATCAAACTAGAGGCAAGAAAAAGAGACATTTCAGAGAATATGTTGCAACTTTTGCAGCGTCTCCCCGTCAAAGCTACAACGAACTCATGACTGCATCAACCATCAGGTAACTGAGGCTGAAGCTGCAGTCCTGAAATTAGGATTGTCTAGAAAAGAACTGAAAAACATCAACATCACCTCAAAGCACCGACACATTTTGCTTTACTTCTAGTTGCTTGTCGGATAGATCTGAAATTATTGGAGACTCTATCTGCTGCTTGGATAGTGTACGGTTCCGCATTGGCAACTATAGCTACTTCCTGAATCTTTTCAGATAATGTCACAATCTCGTTCTCTATGGATTCAACTCGCACCGTATTTTTGGACTCTTTCCGGTTTGAAGACTCCAGCGTATTGGTGGACTCTTCTTCGTTTGGAGGCTCATCCATATCGGTAGAGCCATCTCCGAGCCAATATCCCCTTAACTGCTTTCGCAGAATTGCTCGTGCTTGCGAGATCCGTTTGCAGACATTCTGGTAGGAAATCTCTTGTTGTTGGGCAATCTCTTGATAAGAGAGTTCTTGATAAAAGTGCAGCACAAAAGTCTCGCGCATCTTAGCTGGTAAGTTATCAATCGCGCGGCGAATTACAATTTTTTTCTCGTCTTTCTCCAGAGCGCTTAACGGTGTATCATGCAGAGAAACCTGTTCTATTTCCTCGAATGAAGAGATTGCTTCGAGACTGTCAAATCTTTTCGCGGTGCGCTCGCACGAACGATGAATATC
The DNA here is from genome assembly GCA_051652045.1 of Microcoleus sp. Classification (GTDB taxonomy): domain Bacteria; phylum Cyanobacteriota; class Cyanobacteriia; order Cyanobacteriales; family Microcoleaceae; genus Microcoleus. The sequence continues at coordinate 4,004 of JBOFTL010001137.1, forward strand.
TATGCACAGATTGCGAGTCAGTCGAGTCAACCAAGCCTGAAAGTTGGTAATTTCTCCAGGATGCTTGTGTACCTTTTCCCAAGCTTTGAGCATCACCCGACTGAGCGCATCTTCAGCATCGGTTGGGTTATTGTTCATCCATTTGAGACAGCAACGATAAATACGATCTTGATTCTGCTGCCAAAGCGACCAAAAAACAGTGTTTGTATCTTCGTGGCGCTCGCGTGAAAACACAGATCCTTGACAATTTAATTTCATACTCGTATCAAATTGAAACCATCATGCAAATTAGGCATCAGCCAACTTTTTTTTCTTTTTCAATCCAGATTGAGGGTATTTTTTTAGATAAATTTTGGTTATAAAAAAAGGCAAGCGCAATTCTTGCAATCAAAAACAGTGCACGCTACGCGAACGCTTAATCTACAACAAAAGCATTCTAGGTTCCCTCAATATATAGACTTTATCGGGTAGGTGAGGTACAGAAAAACGCTCGAAAATCATGAAATTAAAAGAATCAGGTACACCTCATTTTGGTGAGAACCGCTATCTAGCTTTTCTCAGTAACATGAGGCGCTTTTGGGCATAGGGAATAGGACCGCAAGAGCTTGCGGACAAGTTTTCTGGACTTCACTTTATTGAGAATCTCTATATAGCGAAACCCCACATATAAGCTCGGGATGGCATTGTATTGATTAGTAGCACCTGAATTCTGTTTGCTGCCCTTCACATCTATAAGACGATTCTCAAGAACAATTTCTGAATTTTTTGAGGTAGGAAATTTTTGAGCTTAGCTAAATGTACTCATAAAAACAGTCATGGCTGCATTGAGTAGCACCGCGATCGTGCGATCGATTCCCCTAGCTGTCAAAACACGCTTGCCTATATAATCCGAGCGCTTTCTCTACCATGAAATGGCAGATTCCAGAGCATCTAGTTTGCTGCATAGCCGATCGACTCAACAAATTTTTAACTACATACCATACATGACCGATCGAGCAAAATCAGGATTTGTATCTTCACAAACGGCAGTTCTTCGAGCTAAAATATGCGATCGCTCTCTCTAGGTAAACTAAAGTTAAAAAAACAGAGAAAGACTTGACAGTGGAAGCATCAAGGAAGTAATGTGGGTTTCATTATGTCACAAGCACTCCCAGATATAGATGTTTCTAAATTGCCAGTTGACCAACAGACTAAGGAGTTACTAGGTCAATTGCTCAATCATATTGAGGTCTTATTCACCGAAAATCAACAACTGCGAACCCAAAACTAACAGTTCAAAGACGAGATAGCTAAGCTCTCTCGGAGAAAAGGGAAAGCCAGACATTAAAGCCAATCGCCAGTCACAAAAGCTCAAAGACAAGAACGCGCCAAAATCACAGTCAGTAAAATAATCACCACAACTACAAAGAAAGCAACGTATTCAGGTCGATCGATAAGAAACACTCAAATGCGATCGCACTCACCCCCCCCCGAACCTTGACCATCGCAGATATAGGGAAGTAGTGGTACAAAACATCTTGTTTCAAAATAGGTTTAAATTTTTGCCTTCTTGCGAAAGTCCTGCAGAGGGTTTAAATTCTTGTCTTCTTGCGAAAGTCCTGCAGGGGTTTAAACCCCTGCCTCATAGCGAAAGTCGTCTGAAGACGACTGATACAAATTCGAGTTTCGCAGTCCCTTTTATTTTATCAATTACCGATTACCGATTACCGATTACCAATTACTAAAATACGAGGAGGAAAACACGATACAATGATGTGTATTTTTTTGTTACTCACGATTGATGACAACTGTCAATTGTCAACTGTCAACTGTCAACTATTTACCAATACCCGCGCCCCTCAATATCTGCTTTCATCCGAGCGTGAGGTAATTGAGCGTTGAGAATTTCTAACTCATCGCCGATATACAAACAAAAATCCTCCCTACATCTTACCTCAACGTACACAGTTTGAAGTTCCGACCAAGTGCCTTCAGGGACGACAACAGAAGTTATCCACTGAGTGTCGAGGCGAAATTCCAAATGTTTCAAGTGGTGAAATTGGAATAATTCCTGCCAATCTTCAAAGTCATAACTCCCAATATATGGAAGGTAATAATTGTAGATCGTAATTTTTTCAACATGAGCGCGATCGAGATCGAATTCGATCGTCACAATATTGCTTTGGTAAATTGTTTTAATTTGCAGAATATCGCAGGCTATTGGTTCAGGAGTATCTAGCCGGGGTTCCCGATCGCCCGTAATATAGTGTAATGATGCCGAGCGATCGTATTTGGCCACAAAAGACCAAATATTTTTCTTTGGGTGTTGTTCATCCCAGGTAATTGGAAGTGAGATTTTACTCATTGATATTACCTCCAAGTATTATTATAATTATAGTTGATTTTGTGTAACATGAGATAGAAGGGGTAATTGGTGATTGGTAATTGACTATTGTTTAACTATTAAATCCAGATCTCCCCTAGCCCCCCTTAAAAAGGCGGGGACCGGAGTTAACTTAAAGTTTCCCTTTTTTAAAAAAGTTTT
>JBOFTL010001138.1:0-3196 GCA_051652045.1 Microcoleus sp.
AAACTGCTGGGCCAACTAGCTTCGATTTGTCACGAGCTGAAAGGTCATTTGAATGCAGACGCGATCGCTGCTCTTAATCAGGTCGCCGAAAATAGTCCAGTAGGCATTCGGTCTCTCTACAAAGATGGCGTGTCGATGAGGCTGAGGACAGTTTTATGGGCTGCGTCTAATGATGATATTTCAACCAAGTCAGCCGATCGGGGTGGTTTGGATCGTCGTCTGGTTATCTTCAAATTTAATAGACCAGTTGATGAAAGAGATCCGGCACTCAAAGGCGCTTTAGAGAAAGAGCTATCCAGTATCTATAACTGGGCAAACCTGCTTACTTTTGATGAGGCTGTTCAGATTATCAAAGAATATCGTAACAGCTCTGAAAATGTTGAGACTCAAACGGAAATGTTGGTTGAACGATCTAGCGTCTATCAGTGGATGACTGATGCCGACAATACTGAATCTGAAGAATGCTGTCCTGTTGGTGTGCCTGTGCGAGGAAAAGTTTTGCACAAAATCTACACAAAATGGTGCATTGCCGCGAATATGCTGCCCCTAAAACGTCGAAGTTTTTGGCGAGAAATAGCAAGGGCAGGGGCCATAAGGGACGAACAAACGGCATTTACCAACTTCACTATCCCAGAAAAAGACCAGATAAATATCAAGGCTTTAATGGGGTTGTAGCTGGGTTAAACTGCAACGCTTTGACTTTCAAAATAGTTTTCAGGATTGAAATCTCATGGGAACGATTACTCTCACAAATTCGATCGACAAAAATTCACCTACTTACCAGCGAATCGAAGAAGAAGTAGATCGAATGATTGCCCACGGCAAAGCTGTTAAAAATGGCTTCATAACAAGGGAAGGTCTAATCCAGTTTCGCCTTCAACAATGGCAGACTTATTTAGAGTGTAACACCCCCGCCAGAATCCTCTTCAAATTGAATACAGTTCTTAGTTCTTATATTGGTGCGGTAGTTCCTGTTGCCGACCAAGACGATTTTTGTAGTCGTTTTTTAATAGAGACACTAAGAGCATTTCGCAGAGAATTTGCAGTTGAGAATTACACACCTAAAGCGTTGCTGGAATTAGCTGAATTTGCGTTGTTTTCACAACGTTATGCACAGCGGAGAGTCCCTATAGTGAAAATGCAAACAATTTTGCTGAGGGCTTATACCTGGAAAAAACAGTGCGAAAGAATCAATGAAGAAATCAAATATGATGGGATGCTAAATGAGTTTGGTGTCCCTACCTACGAAAGTTTTTTGGACAAAAACACTGCATCAACTAACAGCTTGCCAGCCACATCTACCCATGATGCTCAACAATTAATCAATAGTTTGTTTGAGTATTTTCAGTCGATTGGACAGCCCGAATTGGTGCGTTACTTAACATTAAGAACCGCTAATTTGCAAGTTTCTGATATTGATGCCGTGATGGGATTAACAGTCAGAGAACGTGATTATATTCAGCAAAGATTTGTCTACCACGTAGGGCAATGGATGGGGACTAAAGGCTGTGATTTGTATCACGAATATTTTGGAATTAATCCAGCTAATGGCTTAGGTTTATCAGGTGACCAATGGGCAGAATTGAAATCGCAGTACCACGATATTTGGTCGTTGAAAAGTCGTGGGGTTGATGATAAGTCGATCGGGATTCGGTTGGGAATGAGTGAGGGCAAGGTGCGGCGGGAGTGGAGAAAAATGGTTCAGAAGGCGAAGGTTTTGAGGAATGGAGTGAGGACGGTGGAAAGCTATGTCTAAAATTACAACTCAAAAACCTTCCTCTCTCTACCCAATCCCAGGATCGAAGCGGGCCAAAAAATACAGTCTACTGCGACCATCGTCAGACCACGCCGCCATTTGTGAGCCATTCATGGGGGGTGCTGCTAGATCTCTCTTAGCCCACCCCCTGCCTTGCTATTTGGGCGAGATTAACCCAGCACAACGCGCGATCTCCCTCGCCCCCTCACGTTATCCTGCCGATTTTGTTGAAGGTTACACGGTCGCGCGAGAACGGATGGTTGATGGCCTTGACTGGACAGAGGCGCTGACCTATGTTGGACGGAAAGCTGCACAGAAGCACTTGAAACGAGATTTACCAGACCTTTACGACGAGGGTCGCAAACGATGGCATTCAATTAAAGCTGACCTATTCACGATTCGCGACGACGAGGACGGGATTACAGCGGGCGCAACCATGTTTGTCATGCTGGCGGCGTTCGGGAACATCATCCGGCTGAATCCCGCTGGCACCAACTTTAATATGAGTTGGCACATTGATAAACTGGATCAAGCTATGAAGTTTGACCCGAGCCAATGGGTTGAGTCCTTTCAGTCGATCGAATGGGCACCCAACGTTTATCCTTGCTGGCAAGAGGCACTACAGGCAAAACCTGGCGCAAAAACTTATCTACTATTAGATCCCCCTTACTGTGTCGATGGCGAAATCCACAAGATGACTCCCTGCTACCGTGACCATGTGGCGGGTCATGCTCAAATCGATGAACCGACCCTGAAGCTCTCCACTGAGTCGCTTGAAATGGCGATAGAGCTTGGATATGAAGCAATACACCTGTGCAACTATTGGTCTGAGAGGTTGGTCGATGACATCACTCAAATCCTTGCAGGTACTTCGTACCACGTAACCTGGCACATGATGGGCAAGTGTGGAGCTTTGGGGAACAGCGCTGGCCGATTGGAGCATGGGGAACGAGTGGACGGCAGAGAAAGACCGATCGAGTGGATCTGGGAAATCCAACGGGAACGTAGATCTGCCCTTGTTGCATCGCAGCTTGATTTTGGGTTGGAGCTGGGCGAGGTGGCTTGAGCTTCAAAAGTTTTTTTGGAGAAAGGGTTGCGCTTTCCTCTAGCGCCATGTAGAGTAGAGGAAAGAAAGCGAGGAAAACGGTATGAAGTCTTCACGGTTTGCGGATTTATCAATGTTTGACAGGCTGCTCTCAGGAAGCGGTGTTATTCAGTTTTTTGACAATGAAAGCGAATTTGACGCAGGAATGCTAAAAGTTCCTATGGATGCCCTAACCAATCGGGGGAAGCTGCAAATTGTCCTCAAGGATGGAAAGCCTAATGGCGAATCCTAATCCAACTCCCCGCCTCGAAAACCTCACAAGGGCGGGAATGGGGCAACCCCGAAAAGGCTTTGCCAAAATGGAGGTCTACGGCCCGCCCCATGTAATCCAATCA
>JBOFTL010001139.1:0-6132 GCA_051652045.1 Microcoleus sp.
TATCCAGATTCTCGGATTTTTAGTGTTGCTAAATACACTGCCGCGCCAAACAGCGGCCAGCAGTCGGGAGGACTTTACAAAATTATTGAAGACAGTCCCGACGGTGCGGGTTTGACTTTCCGCTGGCAGCGTTTGGCGCAAGGTGGAGAAGCCGGCTCGCGAGATGGAGCTGGATTTGCTAATGTAGATAATTTAGCGTTTGACTCTCAAGGTAATGTTTGGGGAGTTACTGATATGTCTACTTCTACGCATAACGGTTTTGATGTTGGTGCGGCTGGAAAACCGAGCACGATCGACCACAACAAGACTGGTAATGTGTCAGAGTTGACAGGTGTTTTTGGCAACAATTGGCTGTTTTACATTCCGACTTCCGGGCCGAATGCGGGAACGGTAGTTCCGTTTGCTGTCGGACCGAATCGGTGTGAAATGACGGGGCCGACTTTTGTGGGAGATACGCTGATAGTTGCGGTGCAGCATCCTGGGGAAGATTGTCCGATCGATGATGGTACTGTATTGCGCCGGCAAGTCGAAATGTTGGATTTAAACGGTTCGGTTTTCAATCAAACTCGGACTGTTTCGCGCGGCAGTTTGTGGCCGAGTAATATCACGAATGATTCGCGTCGGTCGCCCATGCCTGCGGTGATTGGAATTCGTCGAATTCGCTCGATCGGACAGTTTGTTTAAACAGAACACACTCGTGGTTTGTAGTTGCGTTCGATCTCTTCGATCGCGTGACTGCAAACTCGATTTAATGTATCACTTAACCGATCATTGACGCAGATCGACTGTTAGAAACCGGTTTTTTTGGAAAAACCCGGTTTCTTTTGGCATGATGGCGCGTATTTTTGTAACAAAAGCCTGTTTATTAACGGGAATTACGCACGGAATCTATATGTAGGGCTTGCAATGCGCAGCTTACTGCGATCGACCGATATAATGCTACAAAAATACTCAATTTAGAGGAGCCTTGACTCATGACTCACTTCGGAATTCTCTGTCCGGCATCTACCGGCCACCTCAACGCCATGATACCTTTAGGCAGCGAACTACTTCGCCGAGGTCATCGAGTCACCGTATTTAACTTTCTTGATGCTCGATCGAAAACTCTAGCAGGTGGCTTAGAATTCCAGTCCTTAGCTGAAGATGAATTTCCCCTCGGTGCTAGTGCCAAAATCTTAACTGAAATGGGAAAACTCAGCGGAATTGCTGCATTGAAATATAACTTTCAAAATTTACCAAAAACTTCTCGTGCTATCCTCAAACACGCTCCCAGTGCTATTGAAAAACTAGGCATCGAAGCTTTGTTGGTAGACCAATTTTCACCGGAAGGAGGAACGGTTGCCGATATTCTGAACCTACCTTTTGTAACTGTATGCAATGGGTTAATTCTGAACCGAGAACCCAACATTCCTCCCGCTGTTACTACTTGGCAATACAGTCGAAATTGGAAAGGGCGCTTGCGCAATCAAGTAGGCTATCGCTTACTCAATATAATTACTAAACCGATTCGAGAGACGATCTCTGAATCTCGCCGCCAATGGAAATTACCTCTCTATGCTCACCCGAACGATTATTACTCGAAACTCGCTCAAATCAGCCAGCAACCTTCTGAATTTGATTTTCCCCGGCACAATTTACCCCCGCATTTCCATTTCGTAGGTCATTTTCACAATCCTGCGTTGCGCAAATCAGTACCTTTTCCTTTTGAACAATTAACTGGTCAACCATTGATTTATGCTTCGATGGGAACGATTCAAAATCGATTGTTGGAAATTTTTCAAACCATCGCCTCTGCTTGTGAAGGATTAGACGCTCAATTAATTATCGATCTCGGCGGTGGTGCTACTCCCGAATCCTTGCCAAACTTGGCGGGAAATCCGATCGTAGTTGGTTATGCTCCACAATTAGAACTATTAAAAAAAGCAACTCTCACGATTACTCACGGAGGGATGAATACAACCTTAGAATCTTTGAGTAATGGCGTACCGATGGTGGCAATTCCTGTGACAAATGACCAGCCGGGAATTGCTGCACGGATTGCTGGGACGGGTGTTGGCGAACTGGTTGCTTTGAAGCAATTGAGTGTCGATCGACTGCGATCGGCTGTGGTAAAAGTTTTGACGCAAGAGAATTATAAAACAAGGGCGATCGAGATGCAAGGGGCGATCGCGCGATCGGGCGGAGTTAAGAAAGCGGCTGATATTATCGAACAGGTTGTATTGACTGGGAAACCTGTTTTGGCTTCCCAAACCTAAAATCAAGCAGTGGAGTCCAATCTAAAATCTAAAATCTAAAATCGACTTGGCTAGTTCGGGGGTACGAGTTCGGAGTTGTGCAGACAAATGGGTTGAGATTTGCTTCAAAATAAGACAATCGACTTGGCTAGTTTGGGGGTACGAGTTCGGAGTTGTGCAGACAAATGGGTTGAGATTTGCTTCAAAATAAGACAGTTGATGTGGCTCGATCGAAAGAATACAAACAGGGAGGGCGATCTACTTACTTTGCTATAGGGTTTTTTATGTATTATCTGATTAGGGGCTGATGAGTGACGACTTCAACAGTAATTTTTTCGCCAGATATTGCACTTATTTCAGCACCCAACCATTCTCTTTCTGGAAGGGTTAGTTGAGACTTTTCTATAATTTCATAATATTCGTTTATTTCTGAAGTGTCGATCGAATGCCGGGTATACATCCTCCCTTCTTTAAGACTTACTTTCATAATTGGAGCGGCTTGAAATTTATACCCAAGCCACAGGTAAGTTACAGAAATCTGTTTGTTATTAATATTTATTCGAGTTGTTCTGAAAAAACTTTTGCCCTCTTCCAGCAATACGCCAAGCCCTCTAACTCCGAACAACAGTGAAAAGAGCGCAAAATATGCCCAAAACATACTGAATTCAAAGCGTCCTTGAATTACGCCTATTATACATATAGAAGGCCATAAAACCAACCACAAGTACCACAATGTTCTTGTCAATCTCTTGTCAGCAACCCAAAAAAACATCAATCTTTTTGAGGGAATCAGAATCTCTAAATTCTCACCATCTTTCTTCAGTTCAATTCTGCTGCCAAAAGGTTTTTGTCTGACCGTCGAGATATCTGTTTGCTTGTGGGGATTTTCCAGTGCTTTTAACGCCTCTTTTGCTGATGCGAGGCGGCGCTGCAAACTCGGTTGTGTCATCTGCTTCAGCCAATCGATTAAATCTGGATTGAGATTAACTAAAGACTCAAATTGAATTTGCAAATTACTTTGGGATAACTCGGCTGGATGCCTTCCCGTTACTAAATAAATTAATGTTGCACCCAAACTGTAAATATCGGAAGCGGGAACATTCCGCCCGCCAAATTGTTCGGGAGGCATATATCCGTAAGTGCCGACAACAGTAATCGTACCGCCTTGTCTGGCGGCTAGCGTCTGTACGGAACCAAAATCAACTAAATAAACATCACCGACGCTATTGCCAGATCTATTTGTCAGTAAAATATTACTCGGCTTGATATCTCGGTGAATAACTGGCGGCTGTTGGCTGTGGAGGTAATCCAAAATTTCTAGTAATGCTTTAGCCAGTTGCTTGACTTCTGCTTCGCTAAAAGTTCGCCCGCTTTTTAACCATTTTTCTAACGATTTGGCTGGAATATAGGTTTGTACCAAAGCAAATCCTTTTCCTGTTGATGTATTCACATCAAAGTAATCCAGGTAACGGGGAATTGCCGGATGGGAAAGTAGTTGTAAAGTTTGCGCTTCTCTTTCAAAGAGTTTCAAGTCATCCCACCGAACATCTTCTCCAAAAATCAGTAACTTAATCGCTACTAAATTTTGAGTTTGCAAGTCCTGTGCCAGAAACGCGATTCTTCCCGCATTTTTACTTAGCTGTTTCTGGATGGCATAACGCTCTTTTAAAATTTTACTTGCCATTTGTAATCCTTTTGAGAAGAGTGCTTGTTAATTTCATCTGCCATCTATACTCGATTAACTAATAGGCAAATCTAGCCATTCGCTGATTTCCCGCGCGATCCAATCAATCTCGCGATGCTTGAGATAGCTGGTAATAAGTTGATATTCCTGCGTTCCCACCCAAATCTGAATGTTGCGACCGGCCACCGAGTTTCTCAAGTTATTTACTTGTAATTTACAGATAGTGCTTATCGGGCTTGGGGGCAGAATATTGTAACGCACAAATCCCAACCAATTGGAAGTCAAAGAAATTTGTTGGCGATCGATCCGCAGTCGGGTAGATTTAGTACGTTTTTTGAAAATTATTTTGACAATTAATTCTAGTAAGTAAACCACGAAACTTACGAATAAAAACACCGCCATTCCCGCGAAAAATGGATGGGAAAAATATCCCGAACTCAACGCAATTGCGATCGCTGCAAAAATCAATCCCAAAACTACTACGCCTATTGTAAATACAAAGCTGCAGAAAACCCCACCTACAATTAAATAAAACATAATGACACACGCCCCATTATATTTATTATACTCATTGCTTATATAATAGCTATAATCGTAAGAAGTAATGATTTCTAAACTGTTTCGGTCTTTTTTCAGTTTCACCAGACTTCCAGCAGATTTTTGCACGACCCAACGCCCTTTTCCAGGTTTTTCTAGTTCTTGCAGTGCCCGATCGGCCGTGGTTAAGCGCCTGTTTAAATCCGGTTCTGTCATCCATTGCAACCAGTCAATAAAATCGGAACTGAGAGCGATTTTTGGCTCAAAATTTAGGCGCAAATCTTCTTGTGGTAAATCGGCTGGGTGGACTCCGGTTACTAAGTAAATTAACGTCGCACCCAAACCGTACAAATCGGAGGCCGGAACCGCCCGCCCGCCAAATTGTTCGGGCGGCATATATCCGTAAGTTCCCACTACTGTAACTGTGCTGCCTTCTCGCGCTGCTAAGGTTTGGACGGAACCAAAATCTACTAAATAAACTTCACCCAACCAGCCACTCCGATCGAGGGATGAGTGTTGTTTTACGGGCGATCGATCGGCTAGTAAAATATTGCTCGGCTTAATATCTCGATGGATTACTGGCGGATTTTGTGCTTGCAAATAGACCAATATTTCCAGCAAGCTTTTAGCGATTTGCTCTATTTCTGGAGCGCTGAAACTGCGTCCTGCTTCCACCCATTCAGCCAAGGATTTCGCTTTAATATAGCTTTGTACCAGTGCGAACCCTCTAGTTTTTGGCGTCTCAAATTCAAAACAATCTAAATAATGGGGAATTCCCGGATGGTCAAGTGACTGTAAGGTGGCGGCTTCTCGTTTAAAGAGTTTTAAATCGTCCCAGCAGACATCTGCACTAAAAGCGAGGATTTTGATGACGACTAACTGCTTAGTTTTTAAGTCTTGCGCTAGGAAGGTTTGTCGCCCTGCATTTTTTCCCAAACTTTGCTGGATGGCATAACGTTCTTTTAAAACTCGATCGAGCATATTTTTTACTATAAATAGTAATTGCTAAGGATCGTGGATTAAATAACTTCGTAGGTTGGGTTGAAGCAAGAAACCCAACGTTCGAGCGTGGCGTTGGGTTTCGTTCCTCAACCCAACCTACAAAAAATGCAAGTTATTTAACTCTCATTCCTAATATTATAGTTTCGCCCGAATAAGGCGTCCAGGATTTGTTACAAACATTAATTATGAATATTATGACTTCAAAAAATAAAAAATCAGAGGATTCGCGGGCGATCGCATCTCACATTTCAGTTGTAGTAATTTGTGCTATTTGTTGAAAGTTCACAATCTTATTTCATTTCTGAGCAACTGAAAGAAATCTTTACGGTTTTCGGTAAGGGTTACTTTCTCTCTTATCAAATAACTTTGGGGAATGTCGTTTTAAAAAAGAGAGATCGATCGCAGTCAAGCGAACGGCTGGTACGATCGAACAGGTTATATTGACTGGGAAATTTGTTTTCGCTCAAAAATAACCGCAGACTTTTAATAAGTTTTATGTAGGCACTTGGGAATCAAGGCTAAGCTGGATGTAATCAACAGTACAGCGTGTATGAAAAAAATGCTTTATTCACTTTTGCCTAAATCTCAAGTCAAAGCCCGCATTTTAAAACAGCTAGCAGCCGCTATTTCCGCTGCCTTAACTATTAGTGCAACTAGCAGTTTAAAACCCTCGCC
>JBOFTL010001140.1:0-2775 GCA_051652045.1 Microcoleus sp.
GTCCAAAATGGTGGAGAATTCGGAGAGAATTTCCGATCGGTAATTATTTCAAACCCATTTTTGCGATAAAAACGCACTGCCTGTTCGGTAGAAGTCACGACATAGCAGGGCAATCCATCTTGACTGGCTCGATCGAGTACAGGTTGTAATAACCGACTGCCAATGCCTCGGCCTTGCGATGCTGGATTCACAATCATTAATTCCAAATACCAATGAGGTCGATCGCCCATATCTTCTTGGTGAGCTCGTTCTATTGCTAATAGGCCACTCAGCCATCGTCCCAATCGATTCCAACCGCATTTAAAGGGCAATTTATACAACTCAAGCTGCGCGATCGTTTGCAAAATTTGGAACGGATTGCTCGGAAATTTACCGGGTGGCAGCCAAGCGGCAATCCCCTGCAAATCTGATGTTGTATAGACGCGATCGTATGGGGTGCAATATTCGATCGCTTTGCCTGTCATCCAAGTTAAAACCTGCAATCGCAATTCGCGTGAAGCGAAGCTATCCCGAAGGGAATCGTCCGATGTCAGATAACTGAATACCGGATCGTTGGCAAATGCCTTTGCTGCAATTTCACTGGCATTGGCAATTTGCGATCGGTGGAGTTGTATTACATCAAAACTATTTTCAACTGAAGCTTGCATAAAATTCTCCATACGCTACCGTATGTAACCACTTTAAGCTAGAATACTCTCGATGTCAATACGGTGGCGTATGGTTGAGCGAAAAACCTTAGAACCCAAGCTGGGCAGGGAAGATTGGGTTAAGGCAGGACTAACTGTTTTGGGCCAAAGCGGTATTGAAGCTGTGCGGGTTGAACCGTTGGCGAAATTGATGAAAGTGACCAAAGGTAGTTTTTATTGGCACTTTAAAGATCGCAATGATTTGTTGGGCGCGATTTTAGAAGAATGGGTGCGATTAGATACCAGCAGTATTATCGAACGTGTCGATCGAATTGACGCCGATCCTAAAACTAAGCTAATGCGGTTATTTGAACTGGCGATCGAAGATGATGGTATTACACCTGGTTTAGCTGATGGCAGTATCGAAAATGCCATTCGTGCTTGGGCGACAAATGACCCGAAAGTTGCAGAGGTGCTAGCTAGAGTCGATCGACAGCGTTTGGAATACACCAAGAATTTATTTCTACAAATTGGGTTTCCCCCAATCGAAGCCCTAGCCCGCGCACGTTTAGCTTATTATTCGTTAATTGGTGAGTTGACGATTGGGGGTCGCACCAATGAAGCCGAACGTTTAGCCGAGGTAAGGCTGCAACACAGTATTTTAACTGTGCCTATTTCACTTTAATTTATTAACGGAAATTTGCCGGACATCATACCAAATCCGGGTATAATACCCCCTCTATTGTCATTGCGAGCTTTCGCGAAGCAATCTCAAAGACTCTGCCAGTGACAGACGATTTATAAAGGGGATGGCACGCCCCGGATTTGGTATCATACAGTAGATTGCAGGTTTATGATTTCGATCGAAAAATGACAAAATAGAAAAATGGGAAAATCTTGCAATCTTCCCATTTCCTAAAGTTTTATCTTTGTGCTGTTTCCTGCTGTTTTAATTGCTTTTCTTGCATCTGCAATAATTCAGGAACCGTGACGAACCTGTACCCTTCTTTTCTCAATCTAGAAATAATCTCGGGCAAAGCTTGTACGGTTCTCGCTCGATTGCCACCGCCGTCGTGCATCAACACGATGCCGCCGGAATTGGCTTGTCGCATGACGTTTTCCATTAAAGATTGAGTGCTGCTTCGCCAATCTAAAGAATCAGCAGACCACATGATTGTTGCATAATCTTTTTTCTGAGCGTAAGCTACTAATCCATTGGTTAAAATTCCCCCCGGCGGGCGAAACATTGATGTTTTAACCCCCGTAACTTCCTGAATTAATGATGTCGTGCGATCGATCTCCCGCGATGCACCCCTGTCGTTATGTTGATGATATTGATGGCTCCAAGTATGGTTGCCGATCGCGTGACCGGCAGCAGCAACTTTTCGGCCCAATTCGGGATAACTTTGCAGGTACCTTCCTACCCAGAAGAATGTAGCCTTAATATTGTTTTTCTTGAGAATATCTAGAATTTGTTCTGTAGTTTTCGGCCAGGGGCCGTCGTCAAATGTCAGGGCGATCGCTTTTTGTTGCGAGTTGAGTGTTGCCTGACGGAGGGTAGTGCCGCGAAACTGTGACGGCAGTGAAGAGTTGAAGCGATTTTCTTGCAATCGATCGAGTTCCTGTTTGGAAAACTCGACTCTCTGCTCGATCGCCCGTTTTACCCTATTAACTTTCGGACTCTGGTTTTGGGTTTGCGATTGAGATACGGTGACGACTTTGACTTGCGGTGGCGTTTGCGCCCGATCTGTCCGAACGTTCACCGGCAGCGTCACACCTACCAAAAAACTGCCTGCTGCGGCTATAAAAGCAAGGATTAATTTTTTTCGCCTCCTCCACAACCGTTTGATGTTTGTCACGTGTTTTTCTCCTTCACACTTGGCGCGATTAATTTTAACTTTGATGCAGAACTCTGAAGCAAAACCCTATTATTTTATTTAAGAAACCCGATATCAAATCAGATTGCCAGTGACATACTCCTACATCAAGCTGATTACAGCTATGATGTAGGCATCTTTGCAGCCCGATGAAGGGTATGCAAAATTTCCTTCGTGATACTGTTATCTATAGTTCCGACTACAGAAAGATTCCCACTACGGCGTTTTATACTTGGGAAAATGTCCAACCCAAGTCTCTTTAGATTAATCGC
>JBOFTL010001141.1:0-4041 GCA_051652045.1 Microcoleus sp.
CACCTCCCGCGCAGCTAGGTCCAGATCCCAACCGCGAACGTTTCCCGCAACCTGCCCCGCAGCCCTCCCCAGAACCTCCCCAAGGGCCTCCAACAGTTCAGCCGCAGCGCCCTTCAACCGTTCCCCAGCCCCTGCCCGCTACCCCATTTCTAGTTCAGAAAATTCAAGTAACCGGCAGTACGATTTTAATCCAAGAAGAACTTAATGCTTTAATTAAGCCGATCGAGGGTCGTTCTGCAACGCTAGAAGAGCTCAGGCAAGTTGCCGACAAAATTACCGAAATTTACCTCAATCGAGGCTACATTACTTCGAGAGCAGTCTTGCCGCCCCAAACTATTAATGCAGGCGTCGTTCAAATTCAAGTAATTGAAGGCAGACTCGCCAGAATTGAGGTAGAAGGCAATAAAAGATTGGATCGAGATTACATCCGCAGCCGAATTCGACTGGGTGCGGGAACGCCTTTAAGCACGGCAAAATTAGAAGATCAACTCCGGTTGTTGCGCATCGATCCGTTGTTTGAAAATGTCGAGGCAAGTTTGCGGGCGGGGGACAAAGAAGGGGAGAGTATTTTAATCGTTCGCATTGTCGAAGCTAACCCATTTCAAGCTAGTTTTAGCTTTGATAATTACTCACCTCCGAGTGTGGGTTCCGAAAGATTGGGAGTTACTTTGCGCCACCGAAATCTCACGGGAAGGGGAGACGAATTGGCGGCAGCTTATTACAAATCCCTCGGCGATTCAGATGTCTTTGATTTTAGTTACCGCATCCCGTTAAATGCCATGAACGGTACTTTGCAATTGAGGGCTGCACCGAACCGCAACAGTATCGTGCAAGAACCTTTCGATGAGTTAGACATTTCAGGAAAATCGCATTTATTTGAAGTTAGTTACCGCCAGCCGTTAATTCGATCGCCCTTACAAGAATTTGCTATATCTGCGGGTTTTACTTATCAGAGAGGCAATACTTTTTTTGAGGGCAAACCGACTCGTTTTGGCTTCGGACCCAGTGAAAATGGTGTCAGCACCACGAGTACGATTAAGCTGGGACAGGATTACATTCGGCGCGATCCGCAAGGTGCTTGGGCGCTGCGATCGCAATTTACGATCGGTACTAACTTGTTTGATGCTACTCAGAATCAAGGTTCCGATCCTGACGGACAATTTATCAGTTGGCTGGGTCAAGTGCAGCGGGTGCAGCGGTTGAGCAGCAAACATTTATTAATTATACAGGGCGATTTGCAACTTTCAGCTAACAGTTTGCTGCCGAGCCAGCAATTTGTAATTGGTGGCGGTCAATCTTTGCGGGGTTACAGGCAAAACGCGCGATCGGGCGATAATGGTTTCCGAATTTCGATCGAAGATCGGATTACTTTGCGACGCAACGGTGCGGGCATTCCTACCCTACAATTAGCGCCGTTTTTAGATGCGGGTACGGTGTGGAATGTTTCCGGCAATCCTAATAAGTTAAGTAATCAGACTTTTTTAGCAGGTGCGGGTTTGGGGTTGTTGTGGGAACCGATACCGCGCGTGAATCTGCGTGTAGATTATGCTTTGCCTTTAATTAGTATTAGCGATCGAGGAGATAATTTGCAGGATTCGGGTATTTATTTTAGCATTATTTATACTCCTTAGCGCCAAATATTTAGGAGATCGTGTCCGATCGATTACTATAGCGATCGCAAATCATTTGTAAATTTCTTGCTACCTCCCCGCGAGTTCGGGGATGGCTGGGGTGGGGTTAAAAATTTACGATTCATGTCCGATCGCTATAATGTACGTAGGTTGGGTTAAACTAGCGTGAAAACCCAAGACTTATAGATGTTGGGTTTCACTGCGTTGGACCCAACCTACTGCTCTAATTGGGGTCAATATATCGAACGCGATACGATCGCGAATTTCCTCAAGTTTTAAAATCGGATAGAGGTAATAAAAAAATGATAGATATCGGTTTAACTCACATCGCACTGCCCGTTTCAAATGTCGATCGCAGTATTGAATTTTACTCTAAATATGCGGGAATGCAGGCAATTCACCGCCGCATCGATACAGCAACTGGCGTTGCTGTGGTATGGCTTTCTGACGGCACTCGCCCTTTTGTAATCGTATTAATTCAAAAAGATGCCGTACATCCGGTTTTGTCTCCCCTCGCACACCTGGGAGTTGGCTGTAAAAGTCGCGAATATATGGACGATCTTTGCAATTTAGCGCGTCAAGAATCTGTATTGCTTGAAGAACCAAAAGATTCAGGATATCCGATCGGTTATTGGGCTTTTTTGCGAGATCCTGACGGTCATACTCTCGAACTATCCTACGGTCAAGAGATCGGATTTACAGTGGATAAGATTCCTGCAAAAGAGAGGGATTGACGCCTCAATATTTATCATTTACTCAACAACCAGACGTATTGAAGAATTTTGTTGCGGAACCCGCAGGGGCAATGGTTAATAGTTGACAATTGACAATTTGGATGAGGACTGAAGTCCTCACTACGAACCTGTTGGATGAGGACTGAAGTCCTCACTACGAACCGGATCGATCGATTATTTACCCAACGTCAATAAGTAACCTTCGTGGACTTGGAAATTAGAAATCGCATAAGTCAAGCTGTCTGAATCGATCGCCACATTCTCTTCTTTAACTGTCACCAACTTTGGCACGGCTCCTTCTTGATTGTTAGGAATTTTTTCAAGTTTTAAAGTAACTTTTTGACCCGGTTGAATGCCTAACTGTTGCAAATTCCTGAGATTGAGAGTTACAGTAGTTGCTGAGGAATAATTGCGATCGAAATAACCCAAAAGTACCTGTGCTTTACCTTCGGGATTTGACTTGCTCGCTAAGGCTACTAATCGATCCTGATTCGATCGACTCAGCACTCGCGAATTCACTCCATCAGCATAAGCTTTGTAAGCCCACCAAGCCGCTCTCGGCTCAAAACTGTTGGGCGTTACCATACCAGTTAAAGTATTGTTGAAACAGTTGCTAACTTTATTCGGCCCTTTTGTCTCCCAACAAGCCCTACAAGCACCGTCAGCTTTGGCAGATTCTAAGTTATAGAAATAACCTAAAATTTCCCCCGGTTGGTACTGTGCTAAATTTCCAATAATCTCGTTGACGTAAATTTTTTGCAACTTGAGTTCCCTGTAGGATGGACTTTGTTGAAAATTGCGCTTGGCATCGATTACGTGATCGTCAACAAATAATATCATCGCGTCGTTAAGTTCGTGCCAAGCGAGGAAATTTACTTCGAGTTTATTGGCCCTACAGTAATTCAGAAAAGCTGTAAGATATTCTTTGTTATAGTTGGTGATGCTCGGTCCGCCAATCATAGCTGACGGCCCCAATTCTTCTCGCAAGATTTTGTAAGCTCTTTTGTAGGTTTCAAAGAATTGTTCCCTGCTACCATTCCAAAACGGATTTTTTAAATCTGGTTCGTTCCAGATATCCCAAAGAATTTTTTTGCCTTTATTTTGGCGAGCTAACTGTCTTACGAATTCTTCCCAGGCGGGGTAGTTTTGATAAGGCCAGCCTTTGGGGTTAGCACCGTAGCCCCACAAGTCGCTGACTACTAACTGAAACTCGGCTCCGCTGTTGATAATTCGATCGTAAATATCGAGTCTTCCCACCCGCCACAATTTGAATTTCAAGGGTTTAAAGGAGCTATCCGGCGGTTTTGTGGTGTCAATGCCGTGCAGGATACCGCTCATGGATGTTGTAGGTACTGGGATGCCAAAATCAACTGTAATGTTCGATCGAGTTTGCCCGAAAATTGGCTGCTGTTGTAAATATATAATTAATAAAACAATAACCAGTGCTAAGCAAAGTGGCAGTAGTTTATTAACAGGTGGTAACTTAATTGTCAATAGCATAGGGTATTCGTGCAAAGGTGAAAATAATGAAATTGAACTCTCTCATGCCGCAGGCTTTCGCTCGATCTAATTATTCGTAGGTTGGGTTAAGCAAAGCGAAACCCAACGAGATTTTTTAACATTAGTAGGGTGCGCACTGCGCACCTTACAGCGATTATTAGTAGGTTGGGTTAAGC